>JAENWY010000239.1 GCA_016649775.1 Spirochaetaceae bacterium | reverse complement strand
TATTTTACTTTTAATTTCATCAAAGTTCTCTTTTACGTATAGTTTTAATTCCTTTACGCCCCTTCCATCTATGCCAGTAAAACCTTTGTTATTTGCTCAAATTTCGACTTAATATAATTGTTTTGCTCCAGAGTCTTACATACTAGTAGTTAAGGCCTTTCCTTTTTGAAAAGCTCTAAGTTATTCAGTCCTTTACAATCTCTAAATTGCTACTATTTAGCTATACTGAGATCTCATTCTAAAACTATTAGTTGCTTTATTCCTCCAAAAGTTTTGTATTTACATACCATGCATGAGATTTCCCCAGCTATGAGCAATTATTACTTTCAAAAATCCTGTAAATATCTTTCACTCCCTATGTCCTTATATCTCATACTAGGGAGTTGGCGCAGAGCTTTGCTAAGACATTTCTTTCCACAACACCTCACGATAGTTGCACTTGTTATTCGCTAGTGATTAGAGCTATAGGCTCTCTATAGTGCTAGTTACTCACAGTGGACACTCACCACCTACCCATACCGGGTACATGCAAAAGATGCTAAGCAGTTATATTGCTTAGCATCTAATACATATGATAATGGAACTATTATAAGGTATATTTAATAAATATAAATTATTTTCTTTTTTTTAAAAAATTAAAAAGACTTTTTTTTCTGATATTTGTTTTCTCTGCAATATGGACACTCTTCATTTCCATAGGTTTTGCAATGTTGTTTTGTTCTTTTAAACAAATGTTTTTTTTATTACCAATTTTAGAAAAAATTCCTCTACTTTGTTCAGAGCCAAAAATTTTATTATTAAAATTAATATTGTTCCTACTTGTTTTGATTTCATTAGTATTTTCTTCCATTACTAAGCTCCTTATATTAAACACCTCTTTACCCTATCACGGACTAAAAATTGGAGCAAGTACCAAGCAAAAAAAAAGGTAAAAAACAATATTCATATAGTTTTTATATAGTTATTATATATAAAATAATATATTTTGTTTACATTTGTATAATTTATTTATTAAATCAATTTATTTATTCATAAATATTTTTAGATAGCTAACATTATTTGACCAATAATACTTAACAAATATTTTTAAAAGATTATTTATTTTAAAAAATAATTTTTTATTTTCTTCATTTCTACTTAAATAATTATAAGTACTATTTAATAAATTTAATCGATGACCAATAAATAAAGAGAAGACCTGAAAAAAATTCAAGCCTTCAATTTAAACTTTTATATAATTCTAATAGCCTTGAGCCACCATTGCATCGGCAACTTTTTTAAAACCTGCAATATTTGCACCAGCAATATAATCTACACTACCATCTTCTTGAGTTCCTTCTTGAACACATTGAGAATGAATAGATTTCATAATATGTTTTAATTGAGAATCAACTTCTTCTGCTCTCCAATATATATGTGAAGCATTCTGACTCATCTCTAATCCAGAAACAGCAACGCCTCCGGCATTAACGGCTTTGCCAGGAGCAAATATCATACCTGTCTTCTTAACTTCGGCAATTGCTTCAGAAGTACAACCCATATTAGATGTTTCAATTACATATTTACAACCATTTTTATATAGTTCTTTAACATCTTCACCATTTAATTCGTTTTGAATAGCACAACAGAAGGCCATATCTACAGGGACTTCCCAAGGTTTTCGAGCCTTAACAAATTTAGCACCAAATTTCTTTGCATAAGGTTCAACAACATCTTGATTTGAAGATCTTAAATATAACATGTAATTAATTTTTTCTTCGGTATTAATGCCCTCTTCATCATATATATATCCATCAGGACCACTAATTGTTACTACTTTTGCTCCAAGTTCTGTTGCTTTTTTAACAGCACCCCATGCTACATTGCCAAATCCACTAATTGATATCTTCTTCCCTACAATGGATACACCTTGTTGTTTCAATACTTCTTCTGCAAAATACATAGCACCATAACCTGTTGCTTCAGGTCTAATTAAAGAACCACCAAAGGTGTGAGGTTTACCTG
Source organism: Spirochaetaceae bacterium (assembly GCA_016649775.1). Taxonomy (GTDB): domain Bacteria; phylum Spirochaetota; class Spirochaetia; order Sphaerochaetales; family Sphaerochaetaceae; genus Pleomorphochaeta. Next base: position 1,350 of record JAENWY010000239.1, on the reverse strand, counting down.
TTAGTACCCCAGTATTTTGACGTTTAATTCTCAAATATTGACCATATAAATAACCAATTTCTCTACCACCAACACCAATATCACCTGCAGGTACATCAGTATCAGGACCAATATAATTGACTAATTCACTCATGAAAGCTTTACAGAAGCGTAATATTTCGGAGTCACTTTTACCCTTTGGAGAGAAATCAGATCCACCTTTACCACCACCCAAAGGAAGTGTTGTTAAACTATTTTTAAAAGTTTGTTCAAAACCTAAGAATTTTAAAGTATCAAGAGTTACTGAAGGGTGAAAACGAAGTCCCCCTTTATAAGGTCCTAGAGAATTATTAAATTGAACTCTCCAACCACGGTTTATTTGTATTTCTCCATTATCATCTTCCCAGCAAACCCTAAATTCAATAATTCTATCTGGTTCACAAATTCTCTCAAGAATTTTATTTTTTATATATAATGGATTATCATTTATAACAGGAAGAACACTTTCTATTACTTCTTTACAAGCCTGTAAGAACTCTTTTTGACCTGGGTTCTTTCTTTCAATGTCTGAAACTACTTTCTCTAAATCGTACATGAAACCTCCTAACGATTCCTTAATGTCGCATATAGATTAAATCTAGTTTTAACATCCGTCAACTTTTTTATTAAAAAATTTATATATTCAAAAGTTTTTTTTACAAAATCTTATGAAAATAAAATTTTTATGTATATTTATTTATATATATATAAAAATAATATTGAATTATTTTTATTCTATTCGAAAAATAACTATACAATGAGAATTTTTCTATAATATCAACTCATAATATCCTTTTAGGTAATATTTATATTGTTAGCACTCTATGTGTGTGTTATTATTTGATGCATGTATAATCTAGACCAAACTTGGCTGCCATTCAGCAATTTAATGTTAAAGCATATCTACAATGTATTACTTATTTGTAGTGATTATGATCAATTTCTTCTTGAGGCTGATGGAAGAGTCGAAGAAGCTCTATATATGGAATACACCCAACTAGGACTTTCCAATCCTCCTAAAATAACTCATGTTAATTCCCCATTAGAAGCTATGGAATTACTAAATTCAAATAGAGAATTTGAATTGGTTATTTCTATGTTGGATATTGGTGATGAAAAAGTTGAAGAATTTGCTGAAGAAGTAAAAAAAGTATTCCCAACTCTACCCTTTGTCGTTCTATCTCCTTCCCCTATTCACAAACGCAATAAACAAATTAAAAAAATAACCTCCATTGATAATTTTTTCTATTATCAAGGAGATCCTATGATTTTCCTAGCGATGGTAAAGCTAATGGAAGATAGCATTAATATTGAACATGATACAAAAGAAGC
>JAENWY010000140.1 GCA_016649775.1 Spirochaetaceae bacterium | reverse complement strand
TCAATACTATCTTTTTCATCATATTAATTTAATCAATTAAGATCAAAAAAAGTTACACTTAATAAGTAAAAAGTTTATTTTATTTAAAAAAAAATCTTAACTATATTAATTTTTTTAGTTAAGATTTTTTTTATGTAAAATTTACAATTTTATAGTAATTATTTTGCTAATTAATCTATTGGTTTAGGAGTTTTTACTTCAAGAGTAACAATATAACCTTGAGCATCCAAAAAATGTATAATTTCTGGCAATGTATAATTCTCTAATGAACCTGACTGTTTATTACTTACTTGTTGAACTTGTGAAGATTCAAGAGGCATCATAACCTCAGGTAAGATTTCATTAGTTTGTTGACCATTAGAGTTAAATAAAACAAAAGAACCAATAAAAACAACTACAAATGCTGCAGCACTTGTCATTAAAGCAGGGACAAGATTAATTTGGATTTTTTTACTAAAAAGTGTTTGTTTTTTTGGCACATCGAACCTGTTCTTTTCGAAAAAAGACATAACTCGCTCTGCTCTCATAGCTATTTCATCATCACTAATTGTAGCACTTTTAATTTTGTCATCAAGATTTCTCAATTGTTCTAATCGCATTTGACAACCATTACAATATGAGAGGTGTTCTTCTACTTGGGTTTTCCAAGGTTCTAATAACTCTCCATCTAAATAAGAATTTAATAGTGCATCATCTAAACACATATATTACTCCTGATCTTCATTTAATATCTTTTCGAGTGTTTTTCTTGCTCTAAAGACCCTAACCTTAACATTACTTTCAGAAATATTAAGTGTTTCTCCAATTCCTTTATAATCCAAATCTGTATACGTCTTTAAGGTAATTACAACTCTTAACTTTTCAGGAAGTTTGGCAATTGCATCACGTACTTCTATACAAACTTGATCTTCAATTAATTGATCTTCACCAGTTTTCATCTTTACTTTTGGTTCTTTTTTAACTTTCTCAATCATTTTAATTTCACGACTTTTTCGTTTTACTACATTGATAGACAAGTTTTTAGTAACTCTTATTAACCAGTACTTTGCATCATTTATTGAAGGGAACGTTTTCCCTTGGTCAAAAAATCTTGTAAACGCTTCCTGACAAAGTTCTTCTGCTCTATCTGGATTTCTTACGATATTGTTTGAAACTTTAAATACCATAGGAAATACAAGCTCATAAACTTCTCTGAAATCGCGCTCTTCATTACTTTGAATCTTCATAGTATTTAACAACCCTTTTTAGTATTGGTTACATTTTTTTTGATAAAATCGGTCCTTTAGTTGTATCTTTAACAACATATCCAAGTTTATCTAGCTCATCTCTTATTTCATCTGCTCTACCAAAATTTCTATTTTGTTTAGCCTGAATTCTTTCTACTAATAAATCTTCTAAGTCATCACTAAGTTTTTCTTTAGTTTCTTTTTGAATTTCATCGAATCTAAGACCTAAAACTTGGTCAAAGTAAAGTGCTAATGAATATTTTTCCCTATCAGTTACTTTGTCACTTTTAAGGGTATTCCAAAGTACTGCTAAAGCTTTTGGCATATTTAAATTACTAGCACAAGATTCATCAAATTCAAGAGCTAAAGCTTTTGCCTCTATGCTGTCTAATTCAACTTTAACCACACCATTTTCTAAAAGCTCTTTAATTCTTGAAACAATTGAATTCCTATTCTTTCTAGCGATATCTAGATTTTCAAAACTAAATTTAATCTGTGTTCTATAATGACCGCCTAGTACAAAAAATCTATAATCCATTGGATCATAACCTCTATCAATGAGTAATTGTAGTGTTAGAAATTCACCCTTGCTCTTACTCATTTTTCCACTATCTGTTAAAAGAAATTCACCATGAATCCAGTAATTAACCCATTTATGATTAGTTGCTGCTTCAGCTTGTGCAATTTCGTTAGTATGATGCACAGGAATAGCGTCAACGCCTCCTGTATGAATATCAAATGATTCACCAAGATATTTCATACTCATAGCTGAGCATTCAATATGCCATCCAGGATAACCTCTACCCCATGGAGAATCCCACATCATTTGTTGTTCACCAAATTTACTCTTGGTAAACCAAACAACAAAGTCTTTTGGATTTTTTTTATTTAAATCTACACTAACATCATCTCTAACTGCTACTTTTAAATCATCCATTTTTAATGATGCTAATTTCCCATAATCAGGAAAAGTATCGATAGAAAAATAAACATTTCCACCACTTTGGTAGGTATGACCACCTTTTTCTAGTCTTTGAATTAATTTAATCATATCACTAATATGGTCAGTTGCCTTACACCAAACATAAGGTTCTATCATATTTAATGCATTAAAATCTTTTTTAAAAGCAATTGTATAAAAGTTAGCAATTTCCATTGCACTTTTACCAGTTTCTTTTGCGGTTTTAGTAAGTTTATCATCACCATCATCACCATCACCTGTTAAATGACCAACATCTGTAATATTCATAACATGTTTAACGTCATACCCTGAATGGGTTAATACTCTTTTTAGAATATCTTCAAAAATAAAAGTTCGAAGATTACCAATATGTGCATAATTGTATACAGTAGGACCACAAGCATAAAAACCTACTTGATTATCATTAATTGGCTTAAATTCTTGAATCGACCGACCCATTGTGTTATATAGTGAAATTTTCATGTTTACCTCGAAATTTTGCAAAAACCGAATATCTTATATTCTTATCTTTTGCCCTGAATTAATATTATTATACTCAATATTAGGAATTAAAACAAATAAAAATGCGATTTTTATTGCTCAATTCTATATTCATTGGTAAAATAAATTTATGGATAATAATGTAAGCTATCAAGATGAAAAAATCAAGTTTGAAGATATAATCGAAAAAAATGTTGATTTAAGTAAATATACAAGTATGGGGACAGGTGGTAAAGCACAATATCTAACAACTCCTGGTCGTTTTGAAGAATTAATAACTGCTTTAAAATTTGCTAAAGAAAATAATTTAAAAATTACTATTATAGGTGCTGGCTCTAATATTTTAGTAAGTGATAAAGGCATAGAAGGGCTTATTATAAGAACGCACCATTTATCTAGATTTTCAACAAAAGGAAACATGTTTTGTTGTCGTGCTGGAATGAGTATTGAAAAAGCAATTAATATTACTTTAGATGATAGTATGTTTGGATTAGAAGGATTATCAGGTATTCCTGGTTCTATAGGTGGCGCAATTATTGGTAATTCAGGTGCAAATGGACATTTAATAAGCGATCATTTACTTTACGTTGATTATATAACTTTTGATGGTAAAACACATCGTATGGGTACTCAAGTTATCAATTTTGGATATCGTTATAGCTCTTTTCTTGATATAAAAGATTGTATAATATTTGAAGCTGGTTTTGGACTTTCTAATTCAACTGATAGTTTCAAAAAAAGTAGAGAGGAACAATCTACAATTAAAAAAGATAGAAAAGAAAAAGGATTATTTGATTATTCTAGTGCTGGAAGTATTTTTAAAAATCCAGAAGGAAAATATACTGCTGGAGAACTTATAGATTCCTGTAAATTAAAAAGCAAAAAAATTGGGGGAGCAATGGTATCTCCTAAACATGCAAATTTAATTGTAAACTATAAAAATGCATCAAGTACAGATATTTATAAATTAGCAGAATTATGTAGAGCCACAGTTGAAAAAAAGACCAGAATAAAATTAGAATATGAAATTAAATTATTAGGTGATTTTACCTAAATTACCAATAATATTTTAAAATTATCTCAAATTTTTTATTAAATTGATATTTATAGGTCATTGATAAATTATTAAGCATATTTTTAAATTCAAAAAAGCTGTAGTACTCTTTATCTTTATATCCAAATTTAATCCCATTGATTTTAAGTTCCCATAAAAATGTTTTACTAACATAACCAACTTTAAAATTTACTAAATCACTACTATTACTAATTAATGATAAAATAGCATAAAAATCAGAATTAGAAGTTCTATTAAGATTTTCATCAAATTTAATACATTCATCATATTTAAACTTTAATGATTTGATTTTATAGTCAAAAATCAAATCATAATCAATACTTTTAGTTAATGTTCCAGATACTAAATAATCTCTCTTGATACCTTCTCCTGAAAAAGGACTTGCTTTATATATTCTATCATTAATACTAAAATTTAATTCTCTGAATTTGATATTAAGTCCTACGTTATATTTATAATTCAAATTTTGATGTTCAAAACTTAATTTTAAATTGTTGTATAAAAGTGATATAGAAGTACTAAAATAAAAGCCTTTTATTGTTGAAGCACTTTCTGTTCGAATGTTTAAATATTCATTTTCAAATTCTAATATTGATAATAGACCTTTACTCATATCATTTAGGCTAACATCGTTAATATAATAACTTCTAGAATAAATCAATCTTTCAGTTTCCATAGATTCAAAGATAGAAAAATCAAATAAAATATAATTACTTTCGAATTTTAATCCACTTACTCCATACACATTATCGCATAGAGATGGAATTAAAGTATAAAATTGAAAGTTCTTTAAATAAACTGATACATAAACATTAGAACTGAAACCAGATTTCAAATTTTTTGTATCCACTACTTTTCCTTTTTTAAGAGAAAAATAATCATTTTCAATTGATAAAGAATTAATAATAACATTTTCGCTATTTACAATAGTTAGCTTAAATTTGTCACTATTGTTTGTTAATTCAATTGATATATTTTTATCTTTATAGTCCGTTGCTAATGCAACACTTTTTCTTGCAAAAAGACTCTCGAAAATTAAAAATATTACAAATAAGCTAATTTTCATTTTATTCATACTAACTTAGCCCAAAAAATCCCTTTTTTGCTTGAAACTATTAATATAATCATTATAATATACTTCCGTTGGCCTTGGCCTTCTCTTAAAACAACAATTTATTATTAAAATTATATAAATAAAACTAACTCAAGGAGCACATAATAATATGGTGATTCTAACCCTCAATTGCGGGAGCTCTTCCGCTAAATACCAGGTATATGACTGGACAAACAAAGATGTACTAGCAGTAGGCGTTGTGGAACGTATCGGACTTGCATACTCTACTATTGAACACAAAGCAACTGGTAAAGAGGAATACAAAACAAATTTTTCTTCACCAACTCATAAAGAAGCTATTGAACTAATCATTAAGATGTTAGTAGATGCTAAATATGGTGTTATTGAAGATCTTTCACAAATTGGTGCTGTAGGCCACAGAGTTCTACATGGTGGCGAAATATTCGTTAAATCAGCTTTAGTTGATGATACAGTTATTGCTGAATTGAAGGAATTAATTCCTCTTGGACCTCTACATATGCCTGCAAATATCATGGGTATTGAAGCTGCAAGAAAAGTAATGCCAAATGTTCCTCATGCAATTGTAATGGATACAGCTTGGCACCAAACTATGCCTGAGGAAGCATACATGTATGCAGTTCCTTATTCATGGTATACAGACTTTAACGTACGTCGTTATGGCTTCCACGGAACATCTCACCTTTATTGTGCAAAAAGAGCAGCTGTTCTTTTAGGTAAAGATAATAAAGATACTAATGTTATTATTTGTCATATTGGTAATGGTGCATCTGTTTGTGCTGTTAAAAATGGTGTTTGTATTGATACTTCAATGGGTTTAACTCCTTTAGAAGGTCTAGTAATGGGAACAAGATCTGGTGATTTAGATCCCGCAATTTTACCTTACATTATGAACAAAACCGGAATGACTCCTTCTGAAATGGATACAGTACTTAATAAAAAAAGTGGTTTAGTAGGCATTTGTGGAATGAGTGATCGTCGTGATGTTCACGATGCTGCTGAAAAAGGTGATGCAAAAGCTAAACTAGCCATTAAAATGGAATGCAGAAGAATCAAAAAATATATTGGTTCTTATGCTGCACTTTTAGGTAGAGTTGATGCTGTTATATTCACAGCTGGTGTTGGAGAGATGGGAGAACATATTAGACGTAATGCTATTATAGGTCTAGATAATTTTGGAATCAAACTTGACATACACAAAAATGATAATTGCCGTTGTAGAAATGGTGAATTTGATATTAGTGCTGC
>JAENWY010000198.1 GCA_016649775.1 Spirochaetaceae bacterium | reverse complement strand
CTTATTCAAACGTTAAATTGAAGATTTTAAGAATTTATAAATAAAATTTATCTACACTTGGCAGAAATAGATTTAATTTTTTTTATTCTTTACTATTTATTTTTCTCTGTTCTATAAAGCTACTCGCCGAAATTCCTGTATAATCCTTAAAGACTCTTGAAAAGTATTTAGAATCATTATAACCGACCTTTGAGGCAACTTCATAAATCTTATCCTCTCCATTTGCTAAGAGTTCTTTGGCTTTCTCTATTCTATAATTTTTTAAATATATAGTGAAATTTTCTCCAGTTTCCCTGCTAAAAATAGAGCTAATATATTCAGTACAAAGATTATATTTATCTGAGAATTTAGTAAGACTTAGATTCTGTCCATAGCAAGAATGAATAGTTTGAATCATATTAGTAACTATTTTTGAATATTCTAATTCTCCTTCAAACTCTTCTATTTTATTGTTTTTAGATAACTTCTCTAACAAAATTTTCATTTTTTTGATAGATACTGGCTTGAGTATATAATCAGTGACTCCTAAACGAAGAGCCTTTCTTGCATATTCGAAATCAGCAAAACCGGTAAGAAGTACAAATTTAGGGCTGAGACCCATTTGCTGTATATCTTCAATCATTTTAAGTCCATCAATTTTCGGCATTTTGATATCAGTAAATACAATATCTGGATTTAAATTTTTTACTATATTTATTCCTTCTTTTCCATCTTCAGCATCTCCTATTATCTCAAAATTGGAGTTTAACTTAACAATTAGATTTTTGAGTCCTATTCTAGTTCTGTACTCATCTTCTACTATTACAATTTTATTCATACTTCATTCCCCTTTTTTACATTCGATTATTGGTAGCGTAAGTTTGAAAATAGTTCCCTCATCCGATGATTTGACTTTAATTTCACCTTCCCCTTTGAAATAAAGGTTTATTCTATTTACAACATTACTAATACCTATACTTGTGTGGTCTAAGGTTTCAGGATTAGTAATAAGCTCTTCTATCTTTTTTAGTTGAGTTTTCTCTATTCCTTTCCCATTATCTGCTATCACAATACTAAAGAACTCTTTCGATTCTCTATTTATTGTGATCAGAATTTTTCCACCTTTTTTAACTCCTTCTAAACCATGGAATATTGCATTTTCTATAAGAGGTTGAAATAACATTTTGTAGACGAGAAGAGAACAACAGGATTTATCAATGTCAATATTATAAATAAAAGAGTTACTGAATCTTTCATTCTGAAGATAAAAGTATTTTTTTAACCATTTTACTTCGTCACTAAGAAGAACAACTTCATCAATATTACTGATACTATAACGAAGGATTTCTCCAAGACTACTTAGCATTTCACTTATCTTTATTTGATCATTTTCAATTGCCATCCAGTTAATTGAATCAAGAGTATTGTAGAGAAAATGTGGATTAATCTGTGCTTCTAAAGCTTTTATTTCTGTTTTTTTCTGTTTGTTAATTGCTTTAATAATCTGAGAATTCTTTTTTTCAAGTAAGTCAAGAAGGTCATTATTCTTCTCCGTCATAAACTTGAACTGACTTGCAATAGAATAAAGTTCATCTTTTTCTTTGATATCGAAGTTTACACTTCTATTTGAAGAAGAGTATAAGGATATTTCCTTACTTATTTTTATTATTGAAGCAGTATAGGTTGATGAAATCAAATAGAGAGCTACTAGTGAAATAACGATAATAATCAAAATAATTATAAAAACCAAATAAGTAGATTTTCTAATCTCACTATAAAATTCGTTGTTATTTATAATACTAAGAATTGACCAGTCACTATTTTTAATCGGAATTAATTTCATGGTATAATTAACATTTTTTAGTACTTCGCTTTTATAAGTAGAAAGATTTTTATTTATATATTCTTCTTTATCTGAAAGAACAATTTGATTGTTTTCACTCAAAATAAGAGTAGAAACACCACTTTGACTTAGAAAAAAACTAGAAGAGGAAAGAAGAATAGATTTATCTAGTGACATTATTATTCCTCCATAGGTTTTATCACTTGTAAGGGAGCCTATGCGACATCCTATAGATATACAGCTATCTGTATAACCTCTGTACAAATCCATCAAGGGGTAATAGTTTAAATTAAACTTATCTGGAAGTTTTTCAAATAAATCTTTTCTAATATTATCATCAGTCCAAATAGACTTAAGAGTGTCCCCTTTCTTGCTCATTGTGATGTATCTATTATTGTTAGTAATAATAACAATGGAATTAATATATTTATCTCCAATTGATAAGGAACTTAGTATATTTTTTATTTTAAGACTTACAAGAGCCAGTGAAGAATCTGTCAAAGAAGTATCATTCATAGTTTTACAAAGATCCATTAGCTCTTTATTAACTAGTAGCTCATACATTTTATTCCGATATATATCAAATCGTTCAGATAGGAGTTTTTCATAGTTATCGAGCCTCTGGTTATTAAGAATTTCAGTGTTTATTCTGAGATTTTCAGTGTACATTCTATTTGAGATAATGTTCGAAATAAGAATTGGTATTATACCAACAATTAAAAAAAGCACAAGCAGTTTTTCTTTTAAATTCAGTTTTGCGAACATTTTTTTTCCTTTTCATTCCTCATAATTACTTTGTATTAAGTTTCAAATAAGTATCCCATGAAAAGTGGGTCTTGTAAAGTTTTCAATAAAGAAGATAATAATACTTGAATAATTTAGCTTTAAATCACTACAAGAATAATTTAAATACAACTCGTCATATGTTGAGAAATTACCGTTTAGATAATATATCTATCTTTTTACAGAAAATAAATAGAGTTTGGGTTAGAAGTATAATAGGCCTGTAATACAAATAAGTAAGATAAGTTCTTGCACGTTTGCAATAGTTTCTATAGTACTATTAACAGCATTAATTTTATAATAAAATAGTATTTTTCCATATGATAAATAAAAGTATGATTTAAGTATCAGATTTTCTTTATCAAGAGGTATTTTCATATCCTTTAAATACCTCTTATAAAGAGTTTCAGAAGAAGAAAAATCAAACCAGTAATAAGATTCTGTTTAACAAATCCATCACCATTGAATGAATAAACATAAGGAATATCAAGTATTTTTCCGTAACGTTCTGCTTGTTCTAAGCCAACACCAGATGCTTTATTGTTATCTTTAGCTTCAACAACAGCTAAAGGCAAATTGGATATATAGACTGATGTATTAAACCGGACTATATAGGCAATATTTAATCAATTCTTTTCTTCTTACCTCGTCTTTTTTGAAGATAAAGGAGCTCTAAAGTATCATAATCTAACACCATTGTGCGGAATACTCTTCCGGAATGAAGTTTGAACTCATCAACAAGAACTCCTCGGCTATATTTGATAGTGCCATCAGAATTCTTAGGAAGCAAAGATCCTCCTAGTTTTTTTAGATAAGCTTTATGTATTGCACTTATGATATTTTGCGCTGTATGAAGTAATTGTGAAGCTTTCTTCAATGTCATTCCATATCCACTTAATAAGACTACTGCCTCTATCTCAAAGTGATGGGTTCAGGCATGATTTTCAGACTGTCCAAGAATAGATTCTGTTACATAATCTTCGTAATTTTTTTTGTTTTTTTTACATTCTTGATAACAATGTTCACATCGATAAGTATGGCATTTATAATCTTTAAAGTATAAATGTTCTACATCGTGAGAGTCTCTTAATTGTTGAATTCTTGTTTGATTAATAGCCATTGGTTTTTTACATTTGGAGCATATTGGGCGGTGATAATCTCTATTTATTGTTCTATGTACTTCAATATTTGACTTGTCTTTTTTTAAATTTCGGATAATTATTTGGTTTATTGTAGAATAAAGCTCTTCATCTATGGGAACTTTATACATGAGGCTTCCTCTCTTTATTTATTGTTTTTTCAACTTTACAATAAAGGAGAAAGCCTCTTTTTTCTACATTTTTTTAAATAAAATTCAATTCTGCATTCCTGCAATTCCCCACAGATTGACTACAGACCCAATATTTTACTAAATTGTTCATTACCAACCCCTATTTTACTCAAATAAAGAGTTTAAATAAGTTCTTAATTAAATTATATCCACACTGTTCAAACGTTTTTTAAATTTTAATTTTTAGAACTTGAATTGTCAAGTCAAGTGCAACGAGGTTCCATAAAAAGCCTCAAAAGGACTTTTGTAACCTAAACACTTTCTTGGTCTCATATTAAGTATCATAACATCTTTAGCTACTTCCTCATCTGTGTAACTATTAATGTCAG
>JAENWY010000067.1 GCA_016649775.1 Spirochaetaceae bacterium | reverse complement strand
TTTAATTCCTTTAATGTAAAGTTATATTTCACAATAACTACTTTAAGCTTTTTATCAAAAGAAGTTCACACTGAATTCTGCTAATTATGATAATGCTTTTTTGAAATTTTTCCTAATATTTTCTTATTTATATTTAAGGTATCAACTTCATAGATATTTTTATAACTTAAATTCTATATACCTTTAAGTTTATTAGTGCATATTAGGATTTTATTATATAAATATTCGACTTATTTATATTAGAGGCTAATGAAAAAAGAAGGATTATATTTATAACACTTCTTCTTCATTTGATAGAAAATAAGTTTTAAACAAAACTCTTATTTACTTTTTTCATTAATAGATTCTTCTTAACTTTTAAACTATTTCTTTTGTATAGATGAAAAGATTATCTTCTTCTATCCCTTGAATATACAGAGTACTAAAAAGAGAATTCTCTCTATCAAAACCTAAATGATTATAAAATTTATAATTACAATCAGAACCGGTTTGTAGTCCGATTTTTTTAATATTCTTAGTTTTACATTTTTTCATATAATCATTTATTAATTTCTTACCAAGTCCCTTACCTTTACATAAAGGAGAAACTGCTAATAAATGAACTTCCTTGTCAAATGAAGCACCACTGTACAATTCTTCACATTCTTTTTGATATTTCTTAAAGAATTCCATAGCTTTTCTTCTATTTCCAAAATTTCCAATTAAGGCATTTAACCAAATTTGGTATTCTAATAATTTGATACTCTTAGCATTTTTTCTATCTTTAATTTCAGCACAGAAAAACCCAACTAAATTATCCTTTTCATCAACAACTACTCTTTTATAAGAGCAACTAAGTAATATATGTTTTAAATAAAAAATATAAGGTATATTCACCTTTTCTAAATTCTTAAAATGTGTAGTAAAGTCCCATGTAGCGCTAATTAGTTCTACAGCTTTGTCAAAATGCTTGTCCTCATATTCTTTGTTTGTTAAATTCATATACACATATATTAACATATAAACAATTATTTTGTAATTGAACATATGTATAGGATATTAATATTCCAAGAATATTCATGAATATAATAGCTTTAGCTACTAGATTCACTTGTATAATAACAAAATTTAATGTATATTTATACACAAAAAATACACTAATAATTTGATCAAAATTCATATAGGAGAATTATATGCGAGAACGTCATACCAGACTAACAATTGTTAAAGAAATGATTAAAAACAATAGAATTGACAATCAAGATATGCTTTTAGAAATGTTAAAGAAAGAAGGATTTACAGTAACACAAGCTACTCTTTCAAGAGACTTAAAAATGTTAAAAGTTGGTAAAATTTCTGATGGTTGGTCTGGATATTATTATGCACTCCCAGAAAATGATTTAATAAGTGAATCAGAAAAAAGTTACATGCAAGATGTTAGAAGAGGAATTCTTTCTATCGAATTTAGTGGTAATTTTGGTGTTATTAAAACTAGATCTGGACATGCCAATAGTGTAGGAATAGCTCTTGATGTGTTGGCATTACCCGAAATTTTAGGTACACTTGCAGGCGATGATACTATTTTTGTAATTCTACGTGAAGGCATGAATAAAGAAGACCTACAGGAAAGTTTCAAAAACAGAATCCCGGATATCCAGGAATAATTATATATCTAATTTAGGAGCGACAAAATGGAATACAAAAACCTTGATTCTTTGTCATCTTTCAAAGATTTAGAAAATCTAAATCCCTATAATGTAAAAAGTAATATTAATAAAAAACGTATTGATTCTTACAAAGTTAGTGAAGGCGCTGGTTTAACTTACAGTTATGCAACTATGCCCGTTGATGAAACACACTTGAAAGCTTTTCAAGATTTAGCAGATGAATGTTCTGTTATTGAAAAATACAAGACCCTTCTTAATGGCGAAAGAATAAACACTGGTGAAGATAGACTCGTATTACATCAACTAACACGTGGTCAAATTTTGAATGATGTAATTTCTGATGGAGAAAACAAAGGTGAATTCTATAAATTACAATTAGACAGAATTCAAGCCTTCTCAGAAAGTGTTAGAACTGGCAAAATAGTGGGTTCAACAGGTAAACCTTTTAAGAAAGTTGTTCAAATTGGTATTGGTGGTAGTGATTTAGGTCCAAGAGCTTTATATCTTGCACTTAGAGGCTATTGTTTAGGTCAAGGAAAAGATGTTATCGAAGCAGATTTTATAAGTAATGTTGATCCTGATGATGTAGCAAATGTTACACGCGATTTAAACTTTGAAGAAACACTATTTGTACTTGTTTCAAAAAGTGGAACAACTCAAGAAACGTTAACCAACAGAGATTTAGTATTGCAAGCTTTAAAGAATACTAATATTAAAGGTTTTAATAGCAAGAAACACATGATTGCTGTTACTAGCAAAACAAGTCCTCTTGCAAACAGTCCTGATGTATTAGACGCCTTCTTTATTGATGATTATATCGGTGGTCGTTATAGTTCAACTAGTGCAGTAGGTGGAGTCATTCTATCTATAGCTTTTGGATTTGATGTATTTAATGAAGTATTAGAGGGTGCTCATGAAGTTGATAAATTAGCTTTAAATGAGAACATATTAGAAAACCCTTCTTTATTAGATGCTTTGATAGGAGTTTATCTTAGAAACACTTTAGGACTAGGCACAACAGCAGTTCTTCCTTATGCACAAGCATTATCAAGATTCCCAGCTCACCTTCAACAATTAGATATGGAAAGTAATGGTAAAAGCGTAAATAGAAATAATGAAAGAGTAACATATAAAACAGGACCTGTAATCTTTGGAGAACCAGGAACTAATGGTCAACACTCATTCTATCAACTATTGCACCAAGGTACAGATACAATTCCTCTACAATTTATTGGTTTCAAAAAAAGCCAATTTGAAAAGGATATCATAACTGATGGTTCAACTAGCCAAGCTAAATTAAATGCTAACCTTTCAGCTCAAATTGTTGCTTTTGCATTAGGTAAAAATGATGAAAATCCAAACAAAGTATTTGCTGGTAACCGCTATTCTTCACTCCTAAGTGCACAGCAGTTAACTCCTGCAGTTCTTGGAGCACTTTTAGCTCACTTTGAGAATAAAGTAATGTTCCAAGGATTTATCTGGAATATTAATTCATTCGATCAAGAAGGTGTACAACTTGGAAAACTTCTTGCTAAAAAAGTATTACGCGGTTGTGATGGAGATGAAATATTACTAGCTTATTCAGATATGCTTAAATAATTTCTAGTTATAACAACTATCGAGTAGGCACACACCTCGCGGGGCCACCCTCTCACACCACCAGGCAAATACCTATAAAATAATTATGCTAACATCTGCATAACCCGGCGTACGGTTCCGTACCGGGCCGGTTCAATTTACAATTGCAAAGGATGTTACATCGGTATTAAACCTTTTAACAGCCTTTCTTTATTTAAACCATATTAATAGATTTCTAAAATATCCTTCTTCATATGCTTTTCGTGAACTTCTTTATAGTAGTGTTCAATGTCTATCAATTTCAAATTTACTATTAACATTTTATTTGTTAAATATCTATTCCAAACAATAGCCATCTTCCAATAGGTTCTTGAGGAACATTTAAGTTTATGAAGTTGCCATTCTTTTACACCTAGCTCTCTAAGATGATGCTTTCTACTATTACTAGTTTTCCAAAGTTTATAGGCATATTGCCTAATTTTCTTCGTACCCATTTTCCCAAATCTATTATAGTTTAGACCATATTTGCTCAAGCAAAATAATTAATCCATCCTCTGAGTACTAGATTTAATTCACCAATTAATTGCCCTAAAGGTATTCGTGACAATTTCGAAGATGATCAGTGATTTTCATGAACAATTGGATCAAAGTGAAGCCGTTGATTTTTCCCATCAGATAGAAACGGTGAAACCGTTCTTCTTAGAAGATCCTGTATCTGTTGAACAACTCGATTGGATTAAGAGGATTCGGAAAACATCAACAATTCCTCTAGCCATGGGAGAATTATACACCAATCCTTTTGAACGGAAAGGTTTGAGAAGAGACCACGCTATAGATTACATCCGTGTCCATTTTAAGTCAAATCAGCGGTATTACTCCAGCGATCAAGTTGGCGTCATTCGCTGGTGAATTCAGGGTGAAAATCTGTTGGCATGAACCTGATAATATGATACCGATGGCTCACGCGGCAAACATTCCTCTCAATTTGGCTTTTCCCAATTTCAGTATCCAAGAGTGGAGAGGCATTGAACCGAGTAAAGCAGTACAAACTAAATTCGGGGTTGGTAAAGATCTCCTCTATGAAATATTTCCAGGAATGCCTCATTATGGAAATGATGAATTCATCTATGCATCAGACAAACCTGGTTTAGGCGTAAGCTTTGATGAAGCATTAGCGGCAAAATTCCCTTGTAACGATAGTGTTACCGTTTGGATGAAAACAAGGAGATTGGAGGGTTCACTTCAAAACCCCTTGATATATAAAAGGATACAACTATTTTTTTCGTAGAGAAAAGAGAAACTATCGCTGATGCACGATTGAACAGGAGAGGAAGGACATAATAAAGTCCTCCTTGGTAAAACCAAAGAGGATCATGGTATGAAATATTCTTATTTACTTAATTGCAGCTTTGAGTTGGTTGATAATGTCTGAACCAGCTACTTTCTCTACGCTTGCCCATACAGGAAGTGTTTTATCAACGAATAATTGTCTCTGTTCAGGAGTAAGGTCAATGACGGTACAGCCCTCTTCAACCAATTTATTCTTGAGGATTATAGTCTGTTCCCTATTGAGTTTTCTTTCTGCTTGTGCATAAACTTTTGCGGCATCTCTTAAGATCTGCTGTGTCTCTGCATCATAAGAATCAAATACTTGCTTTGAGCAAAGGAGCATCAGTGGAGAATACACATGGTTTGTACGAGTGATAAACTTATTGACTTCCTGGATATGTGCTGAATAGAAGTTAGGAATAGGATTTTCTTGACCATCAATAGTACCCTGCTGTAATGCAGTGAACACTTCAGCCCAACTCATTGGCGTAGGACTTGCACCTAAAAGTTTCCAAGCCTCAAGATGATATTTGTTTTCCATTGTTCTAATCTTTAAACCCTTAAGGTCATCTGGTGTATAAACATTACGGACAGAATTGGTCAAATCTCTAAATCCATTTTCATTCCAAGCAAGATTTATTAAACCCTTTTCAGCAAGAAGCACATTCAATTGATCGCCAATCGGACCATCAAGAACAGCATCTGCCTGTTCTCCATTTTTAAAGAGAAATGGGATATCAAATATTGCTAGTTCAGGGATCAGACCTACTAATGGTGCGGTCGAAGTACTTACAATCTCGAGCTCTCCCTGACGGCAAGCCTCTGTTGCTTTCGTATCATCCCCAAGTTGAGCACTTGAATACACGTCAATTTGTATTCGACCATGAGAGGCCTCTTCTACCATTGGTTTGAAAGTATTCAGTTGCTCCACTACAGCAGGAGCTCCCTTACTTGAACCATTGGAAACACGAATCACTAACTTTTCTGGTGTCGTAGTTTCACTTGTTGCAGTCTGTGTAACAGTTTTTGATTCCGATGTTTTATTACACCCAACAAGTGTAAAACTGAGACCCATACATAAAGCTATTATGAAAGCCTTTTTCATTTTTATATTTTCCATTTTAAAACTCCTCTTATAAATGGTTTGGAATAAACAATATCAACTGAGGGAAATAGGTGATTGCGAATAACACCGCAAACATTACTGCGACAAAAGGAAGGATTTTCCTTATCAAATCGACTAACTTGACCTGGCCAAGTCCAACACCTACATATAGTACGTTTCCAACTGGAGGTGTAGCTAAACCAATGCATAAGTTACAGACCATGACAACACCCACATAAACTGGGTCGAGTCCAAAAGCTTTTGTAACTGGCATGAGAATCGGTGTAAGAATCATAATGGCTGGACCACTATCCATAACACATCCGACGAGGACCAGCAGGATATTCAGCAAAAGCATTAAAACATTCACATTATCAGTTAAGGAGAGCAGTGAATTAGCAAGTAGTTCAGGAATCTTAGCAATGGTCACTACATACGCAGCCACCCCTGCAGCTCCTACCACTAACATCATGATTGCCGTTCCTATACAGGCTTTTTCAACAACTTCAGGAATCTTATTCAGTTTCATATCTTTGTAGATGAACATTGAAACAATCAAAGCATACACAACTGCAATAGCAGCAGTTTCTGTTGCTGTTGCCACTCCGGAAATAATACAGAAGATAATGAAGAATGGTAACAGGATTGCCAAGAATGCTTCTCTGAAAGAATGTAATACTTCTTTCTTAGATGCTTTCGGACCTACAGGGTAATCACCGACAACAGTATAATGATGCCATAGGATCATCAGGCCTAACCCGATCAACAATCCAGGGATAATGCCACCAAGGAACAACTTAGCTATTGATACCTCAGCAATTACACCATAAATGATCATTTGGGTACTTGGAGGTATGATTGGGCCAATACATCCAGCGGCACAAATCAATGCCGTGCTTTCTGTTTTGTCATAGCCACTCTCTTCCATTATGGGAAGGACAACACTTCCAACAGCGGTGGTATCGGCTACGGCACTTCCTGAAATACCGGCGAAGATCATAGAAGCTACGATACCTACATATCCCAAGCCACCCTTATGATGACCTAAAAGGGTATTTGCAAAGACTACTATTCTTTTGGAAATACCACCCACATTCATTATTTCCCCAGCAATCATAAAGAAGGGTATTGCTAAAAGAGGGACACTATCACAACCGGAAATAAAGGTTTGAGCAAGCTTTAAAGCTGAAATATGTCCTATTCCAATCATCATTGCAAAAGCTGAACCGATCAGAGAAAATGCGATAGGTACACCGATAAGTATTAAGCCGAAAAGCGAAACTAAAAATATTACTAACATGTACTTATTTCTCCTTTTACCACATTGATGATTAAGTCGATCAATCGTGCTACATACTGCAATCCCATGATAAAGAAACTGATAGGTGCTATGATGTAGACTAAACCATGCCTTACACCTAAAGCTGATGACTTCCAATCCCATTGAGAAAGACTATATTCAGTTCCACCTATGCATAAGATTACCAAGAAACATATGACAATGATGTATGAAATTCCTATCAATATCTGAGCAACTTGCGGTGAAAATTTTTCCACGACAAAATCAAGTCTCATATGTTGATATTTATTATTCGCTAAGATCGAACCGACAAATGTCATCCAGATGAACAGAAACCTTGCAAGTTCTTCTGCCCATGGAATTGTCATAAGAAATACATAGCGACACACTACATTGACAAAAACAGTGACTGTAATGGTTATACCCATGACAACAAGCCACTTCCCAAATACGTTCATCACACAATCATTAAACTTTTTTAATTTTGCTTTCATGAGGACCTCCTTTTTTATTCTTTACCATTCAGCTACTGAACCATCTTCATTTCTCCAAACAGGATTTTTCCATTGATGAGGAGTTTTATTTTCTTCAATCACTAATTCTTTGTTGATTTCTACACCTAAACCAGGTTTTGTAGGCATTGAAATCCAACCATCCACAAACGTGAAATCTTCTTTATTCTTTACATAATTGAGCACTTCTTGACCTTGATTATAATGGATTCCAATGCTCTGTTCTTGGATTGCGGCATTATAACTAATCGCATCAACTTGTAAACAGGCACTCAAAGCAATAGGACCTAATGGACAATGAGGAGCAAGCGCCACATCAAAACTTTCAGCTAACGAAGCAATCTTTTTTACTTCTGTGATACCACCGGCATGGGATAGATCAGGTTGAATGATATCTACGCCACCGATTTCGAGTAATTTTCTGAAATCATACTTGGTGAAAAGTCTTTCTCCTGTAGCAATAGGCACATTACAACAGGCTGCAATCTCTGGAAAATCTTCCATGTTATCACAGAGAACTGGCTCTTCAATAAACATGGGATTAAACTCTTCCAGTTTCTTTGCCAGTACTTTTGCCATTGGTTTGTGCACTCTTCCGTGGAAATCCACAGCGATACCAAAATCAGGACCACAAGTTTCTCTTATGGAGGCAACTCGCTCTATTACCGAATCAAGCTTCTTATATGAATCAATGAACATGAGTTCATCAGTTGCATTCATCTTTACAGCGGTAAAACCTTCATCCATTTTTTCTTTAGCTGCTTTAGCCACATGAGAAGGTCTATCTCCTCCGATCCAAGAATAAACTCGTATCCTATCTCTGACTTTTCCGCCCAATAACTGATAAACTGGAGTGTTATAATACTTTCCTTTAATATCCCAAAGTGCTTGGTCGATACCAGAAATCGCACTCATCAGAACTCCACCACCCCTATAAAAACCAGCATGGTACATGACTGCCCATAAATCTTCAATGTTTGAAGGATCTTGTCCCAGGAGGTAAGGTTTCATTTCATTTACAGCAGCGAGTACTGCGTCTTCATGACCTTCCAATACGGGTTCACCCCATCCGACTATACCACTATCTGTGGTTACTTCAACAAAACCCCATCGAGGTCTTACAAAATAAGTTTGAATTTTAACAATTTTCATTTTTTACTCCCTAAACTTGTAACATATCATACAAGTTTTAATTTTAATAATTAATATGCTCAATCGTATGAATACCAATTAAAATATTATTTTTTGAGCGTTGAGATCCTTGCAATGTTATAATTATCATTGAGTTTCAAGAGATCTATTGCTTTTTGTGCATTCCCTGTTTTCAAAAGATCCAATATATTCCTATGGGTGTTTACGCCCCATTCACCACTGCTTGGAATCGCATTCAGTCCCAAGAGGATATGCATTATATAGGGTTTGCAACTTTTATAAGACTGTATGAACAACTTTTTATTTGTTGCTTCCAGTATTGACAAATGAAAGTTGTAATCACTTTCAGTATACTTAGCGACATTACCATAGTTTTTTTCCATCTCTTCCAAGGCCTTATCTGCTTTTGTAAAATCTATTTGATCTTTTTTTCCTGTGAAGTTCTTAAACAAATAGCATTCAATACTTTCTCTAAATTCAAAATACTCTTTCAATTCCCCTACCGTGATTTTCTTTGATATATTTACAAGTTCCTCCGCAGTTGAAGAGTTCACATCCATGATGAAATTGGCCGGGTTAGAAACAAAGGACCCTTTCCCTTGAAAGGTAATAATCAATTTTGTAGCTCTCAGATTTTGCAGTGTTTCTCTTATAACCACTCTACTAACATTAAAATCTTTGCATAGTTGATTCTCTGAAGGTAATTTTTCCCCTTCAACCATTTCGCCGGAAATAATCTTATCTTGCATCTGGGAGAATACCTCAGTGACTAAATTTCTAGGTCTTTCAATCTTTTGATATTCCATGCAATATTCCCCCTTATTTTACTTGTAACATGTATTACAAGTTCCAATATAAAAAAGAATAACACAGATTTAAATTTTGTCAAGTTTTTTTTATTTTATTTTTTACGTGTTGTTGATTGGATGTGATATTGTCTAATCATTATGAAAGGGATAATGGCAATAAGCTTATTATAAGCTTAAAACAAAGAAATATTAACAAGTTATACGCGAAATTAGAAAGAAGCG
>JAENWY010000005.1 GCA_016649775.1 Spirochaetaceae bacterium | reverse complement strand
TATGCTAAGAATATGTTTTCCTTATTACCAATTTTTGATGCTAGTCTATCTACATCATGGTTATCTACAAAGTTATATAATTGATAACCAACTCCTTCTTTAAACTGTCTTTTTATTGTATGAGATAATTCAAAATAGTTTCCACTTTTATGAGAATTATATAAAGCTTGATGCAATTCATAATCAGTTACACTATCAAATAAATGAGGACCAATGAACTTTGAGTAATCTCCATGAATAACTTCACCAAGAAGAAAGAATTGGTCCGAATAGCCTTTAGCTACTCTATTAATTCTCTCTATTAGTTCAAGAGGTAAACTATATGCTACATCAAACCGAAGTCCATCTATATGGAAAGTATCAATCCAAAATTTAACGACATTTATTAAATAAGCATTAACTTCTTCGCAATCATGATTTAATAATACCAGTGAATCAACACCTTCCCAACCATCATAACAAAGGTTATCGTTAAAACTATTATTCTTATTAAAATCAACATTTTTGAACCAATTAATATATTTTGAATTTTCTCTATTTTTTAACAGATCTTCAAAAGCAAAAAAATTACGTCCTACATGATTAAATACACAATCTAAAACTACTTTCATTCCAGCATCATGATAATGTTGCACAAGATTAATAAGTGTATTATTATCTCCTAATCTAGAATCGACCCTATAATAATCAGTAGTATCATAACCATGAGACATACTCTCAAATATTGGTGATAAATATATTGCATTGATATTTAAAGATTTTAAATGTTCACTCCACATTTCTAATTCACTAAGACTATATGCTCCATGTGCATAAGATAATGGGTAAAACTGATAAAAATTAGCTCTTTCAAACCACTTCATATTTATAACTCCTTGATATGTTTATATTTCAATATTGTTTATGAATTTATTCCAAATTGAAATTGATGTAAAAGAGAATAAAGAAATTGATCATTATTCATCTCTTCTCCATGTCTATTTAAGTAATCAATTAACATAGCTAAATAGCTATAACTGAATTGCTCTTCTCTGTTGTTCATATTTCCATTTTGAACTTTAGAAGCAACAAAAAGATTTACAACGATGTTGTATATCTTAGATAAATATAGATTCACTACTTTGTAGTCTTCACTATCTTTACTTGATAAGATATATGTAAATAATAAATGATATAATCTTGGATTATTCTTATAACTATTTGAAATTGCAAAGGTAAGTTTCTGAAGAGAATAAGTGAAATCACCATTATAAATAGCATCCTCTTCGTATCTCTTTATATCTCCTAAAATATGTTGTTCAAATATAGCTTTCAATAAACCTAATTTTGAATTGTAATAATGATATAAAGTTGGTTTACTAACCCCTACTGTATCAACTATTTCCTGTATTCCAACACTTTGATATCCTCTATCATTAAAAAGAGTAAGGGCAACGTCAATTAACTTGTCTTTATTTTCCATATGCTTACTATACCAATTGGTATAGTAATAGTCAATATACCACTCGGTATATAAATGAGTATTTATTTTATTATTTCTTTTTACGAGTTATAAAATTAAGTATTGGTATTTTTGTAATAAAATACATAAATAAGGTAATTGAAGCACAGATAAAACCTATTAATGCAAATATAGAAAAATTCTTTAAATTAGATCCATTTATAAACCATACTGGATTTGTTTTATAATATATTATAAGTAATAGAGTTAAAGGAAGATTAACAATTATTGTTTTATTCAAGGTTTTGAGAAGGTGTTTAAATTCAATACTATCTCTTAGAATAATGAAGTAAACGACAAGAGATATAGAGGCTGCTATATTATTAGCAATAGCCAAGGATTTAATTCCAACTCCCGCCTTTATTAAACCAACAGAAAAAGCTACATCTATAATTGATTGAATAATAATAACCTTAAGTGATAATTTAACTTTATTCTGAGCAATAGCTGCCCTTATCATTAAGCCATTTATACCAATTATAGTAAGCCCAAAAAGAAAATGAAATAAAACAGATGAAGTTAATAAAGTATCTGCATATGTAAATTTACCATTTTGTAATACAACAGCTATACTTTCTCGACTTAAAGTCATCAAAATAATAGTAGCAGGTATAAACATATATAGCATTCCATCTATAGCATAAGATAAGCTAGATTTAAACTCTTTTATATTTCCTTTTGAGAAATGTTCTGATAATTGAGGAAAACTAACTGTGGCTATTCCTGTGAAGATAATTCCATAGGGAGTCGAGAAGAAAATCATTGAATTAGAAAAGGCAGTTGCAGAACCTGTTGCTAAAGTTGTAGATAAATAGGCTGAAAATTGTTGAGAAGCTAAAATAGCAAGATTTGATATAATAACCTGAGCCCAAACCTTTAATACCTTATTAAACTCTCTATCATTGAATAATAGGGAAAATTTAATTCTGTAATTTAATTTAATAACAAATATAAGTGTAAATATAAATTGAGTAAGAGATCCTAAAACAACTCCATAAGCCATGGATTGTGCTCCAAGTCTATCACTAAAAATATAAACAGAAAATATAAGTATTATTGAGAAGAACAAAGGTGCAATACCATAAACTAAGAATTTTTTATCCACTTGTAATAATGAAGCAAGTACATTAGAAAGAGAAATAAGAGCTAGAAAACCAATAAAATATGGAAATATTTTTCCACCCAAATCAGTTCCTTCTTCTCCAAAATCACTTATAAAATCAAAAATTTGTGTTCCAAATAAAATAAAGACGAATATTAATAAGGCAAATAAAATAAGCTGAAAGGATAGCATTAAACTCAAAAGTTTAGATCGCTCATTTTTATCATCTGTCTTTGCAAGAAAGGGAATAAAGGCAGTATTCATTGCACCTTCAGCAAACAACTTTCTCAAGTTGTTTGGAAGATAATAGGCAGTATTAATAACATCTGCAATTATGGTAGCACCAAAGGCTGTAGTAATAACACGTGCCTTTACTATCCCGAGTAAACGAGATAGCAAAGTAAAAAGCATTAAGATAAAAGAATGTTTACTAGTTTCCTTTTGAATAGAATCTTTCAAGATAATCCTTCTTAAATTGAGTAAATCTATCTTCTTTTATAGCATTTCTGATTTTTTCCATAAAATTATAAAGATATGTTAAGTTATGCTCTGTTGCCATCATTCCACCAAGCATTTCACCAGTTTTAACCATGTGATGCATATATGCTCTAGAGTACTTTTGACAAGCTGTACATTGACAGCCTTCTTGTAGAGGACTGTGATCAAATTTATGTATAGCTTTTTTAAGGGTAATAACACCATCGTCAGTAAATACAGCACCATTTCTTGCCATTCTAGTAGCTAATACACAGTCAAAAAGGTCAATACCATTTTCTACTGCTGCTAATATATAATCTGGAGAGCCTATACCCATAACATAACGAGGTTTTGTATCATCAACAAATTCAGTTGTATGCGCTAAAAAATCATAAAAAACAGATTTTTCTTCACCAACTGATAATCCACCAATTGCTATTCCTGGAAAATCTAAAGAAGAAATATATTCAGCACTTTCTTTTCTTAAATCTTTATAGAAATTACCTTGAACAATACCAAACATGTTACCTTTAAAGCCTTCTAATTGATCACCATATTCCTTAGCTTGTTTTGCCCATGCATGAGTTGTATTCATAGCTTCTTTTGCAGCATTGTAAGGAATGCCTGGAGGAGTACAAACATCTAATACCATACAAATATCAGAACCAATACTTTTTTGAATATCAATTACTTTCTTTGGAGTAAATACATGTTTAGAACCGTCAATATGAGATTTAAAATGAACTCCACCCTCTTTTATCTTTCTAAGATTAGAGAGAGAGAAAACCTGAAATCCCCCACTATCTGTTAAAATGTTACCTTTCCAGTTAGAAAAGTTGTGAAGTCCGCCAAAGCTATCCAAAACTTCAACTCCAGGTCTTAAATATAAATGATAGGTATTCCCTAAAATTAGATTGTAGCCAATCTTTTTAACCCTTTCGTGGTAAATACCTTTTACAGTACCATTTGTACCGACAGGCATAAAAGCTGGAGTATTCACAACTCCATGATCTAATGTAACTGTTCCTAGACGCGCATTAGACGTAGAGTCTTTATGAATCTTAGTATAAAGTTGTTTCAAAATATTATCCTTGTATATATTATTTTACTCGTATTTTTTAATTATATTATTAGTAGTCTCTTCTTTCAATACTATGTATAAAATATTAATCACTATTTCTAGTACTAAAATTAGTTAACAGTGTAAATAATGCAACTATTAAGTAGGGAATTAATACAGAAGATATAGGTTCTATTACACCTTGTCTACTCATTATTTGAAATAGCATTTTTGCCACATAATACACAACTGCTATTACTATTGAATTAAATATTGCAAATAGAAATACATTTCTTTTATTTCGATAGTTTATACTGATTGCAATACATATCATAACAAAAGCGGTTAATGAATTAAATAGACGATCATAGAATTCAGTGGCATTTGTATACCAGGATACTTTATCATATATTTTTTGTTGCTTTAAATAACTGAAAGCACTATTTAATTGTAGTGTATTTATATCATTAGTTAGATTTCTAAATAAGTTAGGATCTAAATTTATTTCTTCTTTTTCAAATTTAGATTGATTTGTTTGGATAATCTTTTCATTATCTCCAACAATAGTACTAATTATAGCATTATCAAACACCCAATCCTGATTTTCTATATTCCAGGAAGCTTCAGGAGCATCTACTCTATATAAAATTTTATTATTAATATCTTGTTTAACTAATATTACTGAAATCAATTTTTTTTCTGCTTCTTTATAATATGAAGAATATATCACATACTTAGATTTAGAATCTTTCATGGTAATATTTGAATTATTTAAATCACTAGAATTTTGGTTAAATAATACCTTTTGAAGAGAAGCTCTATTAACTTTTGCTTCAAGGCTAATTCCTTCATTAAATAAAAAAAAGAAAATAGTAAAAATTATGCCTAAAATTATAATAGGAGTAATGACTTTTTTATTTGATATTCCACTACTAAGCAAAGCAATCATTTCATTATTTGAATATAATTGAGATAAGAAAAATGTTACTGAAAAAAGAATGGATGGAGGTAATACCAACATCATAGCTTCAGGGGCATAAAGCAAAGTAATTTGTAAAATATTGATAAGTGGTACTGCATTTTTTATATAAGAATCAATATTACTAAATAGGTCTACAGATAAAACAAGCAAAACGAACATAAAAAGGGTTACAAGAAAAACTTTAAAAACAGAACCTAATATATATTTATTTAATATCTTCATTAATTTCTCCATACTTTAATTAAAATCATAGAAATTATGAATATAATTAAATTTGGAAGCCACATTAAAAACAGAGGATTTATAGGAAAGCTAAAAATTTTCAACTGTGCAAAAAATAACATATACCAATAAAGTACTGCTATAAACATACTAATTCCAAAACCTACTAATTTACCATGTTTAAATTTAAGATAGGAAAGAGGAAAAGTCAAAAATACTAAAAAGAAACAAGCTGCACTAAGAGCCATTTTTTTATTAAGTTCAGCTCTGTAATATTGTAGATAAAAATCAATTGGACGATTTGTTGCATTATTTAAATCATAATAATTATTATCTACTTCCTTGATATTAATATAATCATCTTTAAATACATTATCTGTTGCCTTAGCAATATTTATCTTTGACTTGTTATTAGTATTTTGCCAATTAGAAGTATTTTCTTTAAGTTGTTTTTTACTAGATTGTATTTTAGTTAATAAATCTAAGGTAGAAAGATTAGAAGGGGCTGTAGTAGTTAGATAAGGTACTTGAGAAGAAAAATCTAAGTAGAATATAACTTTTGAACCATTTGCTATGCTCCAATCATTACTGTCATTTTTATTTGTTGAAATTACATTCGGATCTAAGAGTTCAAGGGAATATATATAATTTGAAAGATCTACTAATTTTAGTACACCTTTTTTAGCTGTAATTATTTGAGATGCTCCCTGAGATTTAGTATCAAATAAAACAATATCTTCAATATTTGAGCCATCAACTTTACCATTGGAAATTACAATATTACCAAAGGTAGTACTTGAGTTACTTTCTAATTCAATAGAAGGCATCTTAGTTAATAAGGTTCTATATAACTGTTGATAACGCAATGCACTATAAGGTAGAAGAATATCTGCAACAACAAAAGTTATACCACTTAGTAAAATTGATATCATGATAATAGATGTATATATTCTTTTCATTGACACCCCAAGAGATCTAAGAGCTAGTATTTCGTTACTACTAGATAAATCACTAATTACCATGGAAGCCCCACTTAGAGAGGCAAAGGGAAAGGTGTATAATAAAAATTGAGGAATGGCCAATATTACAATACGTAGCATTGATGTAAAATCAACATTACTTAATAATACTTTTCTTGCCAATAGTAAGATTTGATTTACAAAAAATATAAAAAAGAAAAATATAAAAGCCACACAAAATGATAAAAGATATTGCGAAGCAATATACTTATATAAAATGAAATGACTTTTATTTCTATTTAGAGATAGCAAATCTAAACTCCAGTTGAACCAAATCCTCCATCTCCTCTTTTTGTATCTAAGAGAGAGAGTACTTCCTCATATTTAACACTTACGACAGGTGCAATTACAACCTGAGCTATTCTGTCTTTATCATAAATAATAAAGTCTTCTTTACCATGATTTATTAAAATAATTTTAACTTCACCACGATAATCTGCATCAATAGTTCCAGGAGAATTCAAAACAGTTACACCATATTTAGCTGCTAATCCTGATCTAGGTCTTATCTGAGCTTCAAAACCTTCCGGTATAGCCATTTTAATTCCAGTAGGAATTAATCCATACTCACCGGATTTTAAAACAAACGGCTCTGAAAGCCGAGCTGAAATATCAGCTCCAGCACTCAAAGCAGTTTTTTGTTCAGGAAGAGAAACCTTCTCTTCCTTTACAATTTTTACAACTGTTAATTGCATTATTTGTTTTCTTTATCAGGTGTTCTTGAAGGAACTTCAATTTTACCCTGTTCAATTAATGCATCAACATAAGATAAATTTAATCTACCTTGTCTATCGATTTCCATTAACTTAATAGGAATTTCTTGACCTACTTTCAGCACATCTTCTACATTATTAACACGTTTAATGTCTAATTTAGAAATATGACAAAGACCTTCTTTTCCAGGTAAAATCTCAATAAATGCACCAAAGTCCATTATCTTTTTAACTGTACCATTATAGATATGACCTACTTCTGGCTCTTCGATAATTTGTTTAACTAATTCCTTAGCAGCTTTTGCACTGGCATTGTTTTTACCATAAATAGTAATTGTTCCATCATCACCGATATTAACTTCAGCACCAGTTTGAGCAGCAATACCTTTAATAGTTTTACCACCTGTACCAATAACAGCACCAATTTTATCTTCTGCAACTTTCATTGTAAGAATTGCTGGAGCATTCTCATTGATGGTTTTTCTTGGAGTATCAAGAGATTTATTCATAATCTTTAAGATATGAAGTCTTCCTGCTTTAGCTTGGCTTAATGCTTTACTCATGATTTCAGGAGTAACACCAGCAATTTTAATATCCATTTGGAAAGCAGTAATACCTTCTTCTGTACCAGTTACTTTAAAGTCCATATCACCCAAATGATCTTCTTCACCTAGGATATCAGATAGAACTACATATTTAGCATAATCTGCACCACTAGTAATAAGACCCATAGCAATACCTGCAACAGGTTTCTTAATAGGTACACCAGCATCCATTAATGATAAACAACCGCCACAAACACTAGCCATTGAAGAGGAACCATTTGATTCCATGATATCTGAAACTACACGAATTGTGTATGGGAATTCTGCTTCTGTAGGTAATACAGCTTGCAAAGCTCTTTGTGCTAAGTGGCCATGACCAATTTCGCGTCTGCCTGTAGATAATCTACCACATTCACCAACTGAATAAGGAGGGAAATTATAGTGTAACATGAATGAAGAAAATTTCTTATCACCATCAATATTATCTAGCATCTGAGCATCAGATTTTGTACCTAATGTAGTTGTTGCTAATGCTTGAGTTTCACCTCTTGTAAATAAAGCACTACCATGTGTTTTAGAAAGTAATCCAACTTCACAAGTAATAGGTCTAATTTCAGTAACTTTACGTCCATCAGTTCTAAGACCATCATCTAGAATTGAACTTCTAAGAATAGTATATTCAAGATCTTCATATAAATCAGCAATTTGAACTGATCTTTTTTCACCATCAGAAATTAAATCAGCAAATTTTTCATTTACTTGTTGATGTGCTTCAGCTAAAGCTGCATAGCGTTCCATCTTACCTTTAACAAAAGAAGCTTCTTTTACTAATGGAGTTGCAAATGCTCTTACAGGTTCTAACCAAGATAAATCAATTTTTTGTTTAAATACAGGAAGTTTAACCTTACCTGCAAGTTTCTTTAATTCTAATTGTGCATTACAAATATCTTTAATTACAGGATGTGCTAAAGCAATAGCTTCTAACATTTCTTCTTCAGATACTTCTTTTGCTCCACCTTCAACCATTGTTATACCAACAAGTGTTCCAGCTACAACGATTTCTAGTTGAGCTTCTTCAATTTGTTGGAAAGTTGGGTTTACAATATATTCACCATTCACTTTAGCTATTCTAACAGCAGCAATAGGACCATCAAATGGAATATCACTTATAGTTACAGCAGCACTAGCTGCATTAATTGCAATAATATCTGGAGTGTGCATCTGATCAGAAGAAACAACTGTTGGTACTATTTGTATTTCACGACCAAAGGCTTTATCAAATAAAGGTCTCATAGGTCTATCAATAATACGGCTAACTAAAATTTCTTTATCTTTAGCTCGTCCTTCTCTTTTTAAATATCCACCAGGTATTTTACCTGCTGCATAATATTTTTCATTATATTCTACTTGTAGTGGAACATAATCTAAAGGTTCTGTTGGTTCATGGCCACAACATACAGTTGCTAATACAGCACTACCTTCATAATGAGCATAAACTGCACCGCTAGTTTGCTTTGCAATTTTTCCAGTTTCAAACACGAGTTCTCCATCACCGATGCGAACGCTTGTCTTTTTGGTTTCAAACATTTCTTATTCCTTATTCTTTTTAATTCTTTCTAATAGTTCTTTATATTTCTTTTGAAACTAGCCCTATTTACATTAACTGTATTATCTATCATTTTTCATAATAATTCAATGATAAGATACTCTTTAGTGAATACTTACCTAATATAGGAGTTGTTTTGATATAATTTTTTAGAGTATTAAAAATAAAATACTAATAAATCAATACAACACCTACATAAAACAAAAAACTCGCCACCAATTAAGGGAACGAGTTTTCTTTCTAGTTTTACAAACTATTTTCTTAAACCTAATTCTAAAATTAAAGCTCTGTAAGCTTCTAGATCATTATTCTTTAAATAACGAAGAAGACGTCTTCTTTGACCAATCATTTGTAATAGTCCACGACGTGATGCGTGATCTTTTTTATTTGCTCTGAAGTGATCTTGTAAATCATTAATACGAGCTGTCAATAGTGCTACTTGAACTTGAGAACTACCTGTGTTTGCTTCAGAACCACCGAATTTAACGATGATTTCTTCTTTTAATTCTTTTGATAACATTAACTTAACCTTTTTTCTGAGTTATTCTCAGAAATCTATTTTTTTTGAAAGATGCCAAGATTGGAGAAACCTTTAAATATTTACTATCAATATAGATAGTAGTTTCTAAATTATCTTCATCCCAATAACCCTCATAAACTCCTTCTTTTGGAACAAGTTGTTGAAGATCATCTTTCTTTATAAATAATTCGCCACCGAAAGATTGAGAAGGTGTTAACCCCAAATCCAGCTGATACGAATTACCGAGCAAACTTTGAACTACATCCAAAGAGCCCTTGACGATTAATTCTCTCAAAATAGAACTGCTAATTATCTCGCCACTGTCACTAAGTACAGGTTTTGCGATAATAACCTTAGAATCTTTTTGAAATCGGTTCATAATCTTTTCTAACTCTCTAGGACCCGCTTGGGACTTATGAGAACCTAGTTTAAAATCTTCCCCTACAATTAATTTTTTTAAATTCAACTTAGTGTATAAAAGGGAAATAAACTCATCAGCACTAAGATTACGTATTTCAGGAGAAAAGTCAATAATCACCTGAAGTTTAAACCCCATTTTTTCAAACAAATCAAAGCGTTGTTCTCTTGTGTTAAGAGCTTTTACCTTTTTCTGTCTTCCTAGTGACATTTTTGGATTCTTATTAAATGTCATAATCACAGGATAATCAGAGCCTGTTATACATTCGTTGAATATTGCTTTATGACCTAAATGAACTCCATCAAATACACCTATACAAAGAGATGCCCCCTCTGTAACGACTGTCTTATTTTTTATCCATTTACTAAATATAACTGTTTCCATGAATTACTCTATATTAATCTATCAAACTTTGGATGGATTTGGCAGATAATACTATCAACTTTTCCATCTTCTTTAAGAGAGACTACTACCCGAAGTACTTTATCCTTGCTATAAATTGCTCCATAACTAGCATTATTTACTTCGCGAATTATTTTTAAATCTTTTTTATCAGGTGTATGTCCATTAGCTACATAAAATAATCTATCATCATTTATTTCAAAGATTGTTACATTGTCCATTCTAGCAATTAATTCATCAGTTTTGTCACACATTACAGACAAGCCTGAATTATCATCTGCCTTTACAGCTTCTTCAATTTTAAAAGGACCTACTTCAGTTCGTTCAAGAGCAACCAAATGCCCACGACTATTACATTCAATAGCTAAATCTCTAGCTATGGATCTAATATAAGTACCCTTTGAAACTTTTATTGAACAAACTAAATCTCGTCCATCAAAATCTATGATGTTAAAATCATAAATTTTGATTGGTCGTTTTTCCATTTTAAGTTCTTTTCCTGATCTAGCTATTTGGTAAGCTCTCTTTCCATTTACATGGATAGCAGAATAGATTGGAGGAGCTTGAAATACTTCTCCTAGGAATTTTTCTGATATAGCTTTTTTAATTGTTTCAAGAGAAGGAATATCTGCACTTCCTACTAATATCCCTTCGGGATCTAGTGTGTCAGTTTCTTCTCCAAAACGAATTGTTGCAATATATTTTTTGTCTAAATTAGAAAAAAGGATATTTAATTTTGTCATAGAACCGGTTAGAACAATCATAAGTCCATGAGCAAACTTATCAAGTGTACCCGTATGACCGACTTTCTTATCAATACTATGCTTGATAGCCCCAAGTGATCTAAAACTAGTTACACCACTTGGTTTATCAATCAATAAAATATGCGAATTATTCCCCATCTTTTACCAACGAATCAATTAAATCGTTAATTTTTTGAGCTTCTTCATAAGAAGTATCAGGACGAAAAGTAAGTTTTGGAGTATTTCTAGTTCCCAGAAATTTACCAATTCTTCCCTGAATATATGGAGCGGACTTTTGAAGTCCGTCCACACTTTTCAAAAGAGCTTCATCATCAAGAACAGTGGAAATATATACAGTTGCATAAGCATTGTCATGAGAAAGAGAAACTTTACTAACGCTACATAAAGTACTAACATTAGGATTTTTAATTTCACCTTTAACAATAAGTGTACTTATAGCTTCAGATAATTTTGACTCAATTCTATTTTGACTAAATTTACTCATTTTATGCTTTACCTTCATTAAGTTTTCTTGCAATTTTCTCAGTCTCGATAATTTCAAGTATATCACCAGATTTTAAATCCTGGAAGTTTTCAAGTCCAATACCACATTCATAACTCATAGTTACTTCTTTAGCATCATCTTTGAATCTCTTTAAGGATGTAAGTTTTATTAAAGTCTTACTTAATTGTATAGAATCTCTAATAACTCTTACTAAGCTGTTTCTCTTAACTTTACCAGAAGTAACATAACAACCTGCAATTGTACCAATACGTGGTACTTTGAAGATATCTCTTACTTCAACTGTTCCAATTTCAACTTCTTTAATAATTGGAGATAACATACCTTCCATTGCGGCAGTTACATCATCAACAACATCATAAATAACATTATACTTTCTAACTTCAACCTTTTCAGCTTCTGCTAATGATAATGCTCTAGGTGTTGGTCTAACATTAAATCCAATAACAAGAGCATCTGATGCAGATGCAAGTGTAATATCTGATTCAATAATTGCACCAGCACTTGACCTAATAACATTAAGTCTAATTTCTGAAGTTGAAAGTTTTTCAAGAGTACTTTGTAGAGCTTCAACAGAACCTTGTACATCACCTTTAATGATAACGTTAAAGGACTGAATTGAACCTTCTTGTACTTTTGCAAACAATGTATCAAGTGTAAACTTGTTATTACTACGAGCACCTTGTCTTTCTAAATCCTGTCTCTTAGCACCAACTTGTCTAGCTTGTTTTTCATCTTCAGTAACCTGGAATGGATCACCTGCAGATGGAATATTTGATAAACCAATAATTTCAACGGGAGTTGCAGGACCTGCAATTTCAATTTTATTACCTTTATCATCAAACATAGCTCTTACACGACCTGAATAAATACCGGCTACATAATAATCGCCTTGTCTGATTGTTCCTTTTTCAATTAGAACTGATGCAACAGTACCACGACCTGGATCGATTCTTGATTCAATAACTTTACCTTCTGCTCTAACACTAGGATTAGCTTTTAATTCAAGTAGTTCAGCTTGTAATAAAATTGTATCTAATAATTCGTCAATACCTTCTTTTCTAAGTGCGGAAATCTGACAATATAATGTTGAACCACCCCACTCTTCTGGCATTAAACCAAGATCAGACAATTGTTGCATTACTCTTTCAGGATTAGCATCAGGTAAATCACATTTATTAACAGCTACAATAATAGGTACACCCGCGGCTTTAGCATGATCAACAGCTTCTCTTGTTTGAGGCATTACTCCGTCATTTGCAGCAACTACTAATACAACTATATCAGTAATTTGAGCACCACGAGCACGCATCATTGTAAATGCTTCGTGACCTGGAGTATCTAAGAATACAATATCACCTTTTTCTTTAAAGTTAACTTTGTATGCACCAATGTGCTGTGTAATACCACCAAACTCACCACCAACAACATCTGTAGATCTAATTGCATCTAATAATTTAGTTTTACCATGGTCAACGTGACCCATGATTGTAACAATTGGAGCTCTAGGAACCATATCAGCTTCATTATCTTCTTCACTTTCAATGATTGTTTCATCAAATAAAGATACAAGATTAACTTTACAATTATATTCCTCAGCAATAATAGCAGCTGTATCATAGTCAACAGTTTGGTTAATTGTAACCATCATACCCATGACGAATAATTTAGCAATAATATCATTAGCTTTTAAATTCATTTTCTTAGCAAGATCTGCAATTGTGATGGATTCCATCATATCAATTGTTTTTGGCACTGCTGCAAGAGCTGCTGCTGCTTGTTCTCTCTTCTTTTGTAGTTGGAATTCTTTTTCTTGGGAAGCATCACGACGTTGATAAGATGAAGTAGGTCTTCTCTTATTAAATGTCTTTTTAGTGCTCTTCCCTGTATTATCCATTGTAGGTTGAGTAGAATTAGTATTATTATTTTTGCCATTATAGCCACCACCAGGACGGCTATTATTAAAACCACCGGGTCTGCCAGTATTTCCACCAGGTCTATTAAATCCACCAGTATTAGGACGATTGTATCCACCAGTATTAGGACGATTATATCCACCTGCACCTGGTGTACTTGGTCGATTGTATCCGCCTGTAGAAGGACGATTATATCCACCAGTGCTACCTGGAGTACTATTAGGTCTGTTATAACCACCTTGGTTATTACCTTGATAGCCGCCTGTATTAGGACGATTATATCCACCAGTACTACCTGGCGTGCTATTAGGCCTGTTGTAACCACCTGGGTTATTACCTTGATATCCACCACTATTAGGACGAGTGTAACCACCTGGTGCATTACTTGGGTTATTACCTTGGTATCCACTACTAGGACGGTTATAGCCACCTTGAGTATTATCACCGCCTCTATTATTATAGCCACCAGTTGTTGGGTTATTACCTTGGTATCCACCAGTACGAGGGGTTCTATTATAAGTAGGTCGGGGATTAGGTCTTCCTCCAACAGGTTTACCACCAACTGTTCCAGCTACTCTAGGTCCTACTGAAGGAACTTTAGCTTCTTCAACACCATTAGGGTTTTTACTTTGCCATTCGGCATGAGCCTTAGCTGTCTGACCTTGGTTAGGTACAGGAGGTAATTCATTAGATCTAATAATAACAGGACCAGTATGCAATGGAGATTGTCCTTTTGCAAAAGTATGGCCTTTTAATTTAGTAGATACATGTAATGTTTTTTTCTTAGGTTCACCAATTTTTGCAGCAGTTGTTGATGGTTTTTTTACACCTGAAACATTTTCAGATGATAATTGACCAGCAGTACTTTGCACAGTTGCTGTCGTTGTTTGAGGTTTAAATTTTACTACTCTCTTTTTAACAACAACAACTTTTTTCTTTTCGATTTTTGGTGTAGTAATAGCTTCAACAGGTTCTTTTTTTGTCTCTTCGACATTGTCTGCTTGTTTTGTATTACCAACACTTTTAATTAAAGTTGCTTTTTTTTCACTCATATATATTTGCTTATTCCTCACTCTCTTCAACTGTCTCAAATGCTAAACCTGTTCCGCAATTTGGACATTCACTCATATCAACTGTAATTGGATGACCACAAGTTGGACATACATACTCAGCCTCTTCCTCTTCATTGTCTTCCACAATATCAACATATTGCAAAATAACTTCTCTTAAAGCAGTTTTATCTTCATCTGTTAAATCACCAAAAGCCGCATAATCATCTTCTGTTAAATTTACATATTCTTCAACAGTATAAATGTCATGGAACTGAAGTTTTTTGACAATGTTTTTATCAATTGGTAGTTCTGATAATTCTATTTCATCATCGGCAATACCACTTTCTCTTTTAGCTTCAATAATTTTTTCTTCTACGGAAGCATCTGCTTCTGCTGCTATAAATAGCTCATCTGGAATCAATTCAGCTTCTGGGTTTTCATTAAAGAAAGCTTCTGCTCTATCCCTTGCATCAGTTGGGATATTCATCGCTTGGAATTCAGCTGGCGTTTTCACATCAATATTCCAGTCACAAAGTTTCTTTGCTAATTTTACATTTAAACCACCACGACCGATTGCTAGTGATAATTGAGATTCATCAACAATTGCAATTGCTCTATAAGTAAGTCTATCAGTAACAACAACATCAATTACTTGAGCTGGTGACAATGCGTTAATTATGAAACTTACAGGATTTGAATCAAAGTTTAAAACATCAATTTTTTCACCCTCTATTTCTTTAATAACTGTTTGTATTCTTATACCTCTAAGTCCAACTAAAGAACCAACAGGATCAATTTCTGTGTTATTTGATTTTACAGCAACTTTAGTTCTATAACCAGCTTCTCTTGCAATTCTTACAATTTCTACTTGGCCTTGAGCAATTTCAGGTACTTCAAGTTCAAAAAGTTGTCTTACAAGTTCAGGAGAAGTTCTAGATAAAATAACTCTAACACCTCTATCGCCTTTTTCAACTTTTTCAACATAACATTTAATTTTATCATCTTGAGAGTAACTCTCACGTGGTGATTGCAATCTTGCAGGAAGAATGCCTTCAGTAGATCCAATATTTACAAAAATATCGCCTCTTACCTGACGGTTAAAGTAACCATTAATGATTGCCCCTTCCTTAGTTTTAAATTCACTATAAATTGCATCTTTCTGAATGTCACGAAAACTTTGATGAGCTTTTTGTTTTGCACTCTGAACGCTAATTCTATCAAATTCTTTATTTATATCTAATGTAATAAGAATAAAATCACCAATTTCTGCTTCGTCATTATAAACTTTAGCTTCATCAAGTGGAATTTCAGTTAGTTCATTATAATAATTATCTTCATCAACAACCATCTTTTTACAAGATAAATCAACGCTTGTTAAATCTTCACTAATGGTTACAATAGCATTCTCATCACTACCATATTTTCTCTTATATGCAGCTTTTAGAATATCTTCTACTGTTGCAACTACTAAATCTTGTGAGATACCACTTTCAACCATATTTACAATGGAATCGCCTATACTACTTGGCATGTTTACTCTCCTCCCAAATATATTCTAATTTAGCTTTTTGAATTGTTTCAAATTTTATTACTAATTCTTCATCTAGTTGTTCATTGTCTTCATCTAATACTGATGTTAAATAAACACTCTCTTCATCTACTTTTTCAATTATACCAGATACCCATGAACCGATTAATAAATCATATAATCTTACTCTCTTACCAACAAAAATGGTAAATTCGTAACAATCTCTAATTTTTCTCTGTAATCCTGGAGTTGACACTTCAAGATTTAAATCTGTTTCAGGAGCTAGTTTTAACTCCATTCGAGTTCTAATTAATTTAAAAACTTTTGCAGTTTCAGCTACTCCAATTTCACCAGTTTTCATCGTGACAATGGCTATAATTTTGCATTCATATGGATTTTCACTATGTTCCAAATCAACAAGTACAATACCTAAGGCATCAAGAAGGGGTTCAAATTCCTCATAAAGAGGATCTAGAGTAATACATTTTTTCATAAAATATCTTTCCTATGTTTACAATAAAAAGGAGACCTGCATTTTTGCGGTCCCCCAAAAATCTAATATTCAACTATCTTGAGTGTAGAGAGAGTATGACTCTTTGTCAATACTATTGAGACTCTCTCTCTTCTATTTCATCCTTTAATTTCTGTATGAATACCATTGTTTGCAAAGGTGTTGAAATAGATAAATTAAATTCTTTTAATTCACTTAATATGGAATTATAATCAATACTATTATCTTCTGCCTCATTTTCAATTTCATCTAGTTGGCTCAAAGAAAATAAATCCATATCCATATTTCCTATGGTATATTCACCAAAATGTGTTTTCTGGAATTTATTTGCTTCCTTTAAAATTTCTTTTGGTACACCCGCTAACTTTGCTACATGAAGGCCATAAGAGGAGTTTGCCACACCATCTTTAACTTTTCGAACAAAAATAATATCCTTACCCCTCTCTTCAACAGCAAGTGTCATTAATCTAACATCCGAAACATCTAACATTGTTAATTCATGGTAGTGAGTTGCAAATAAAGTTTTTGCTCTAACTTTTACAAGATGTTTCATGAATGAATGAGCTAAGCTCATTCCATCTTGAGTACTAGTGCCTCTTCCAATCTCATCCATTATAACAAAAGATTTTTCAGTGGCGGTTCTTAGAATATGAGAAGCCTCTTGCATTTCAACCATAAATGTTGACTCACCCTTTGCAATATTATCACTAGCGCCGACTCGACAGAAAAGTTTATCACACAGAGATAATTTACAATTATTTGCTGGAACAAAACATCCTATTTGAGATAATAAAATAATTAGAGCAGATTGTCTTAAATAAGTTGATTTACCAGCCATATTAGGACCGGTTATTAAGCAAAATCGTTTTCCATTATTAGTTAATTCTAAATCATTTGGAACAAACAGACCTAAACCTTGTTGTTTTTCAACAACTGGGTGTCTTCCCTCTTTTACCTGAATTGAATCTACATTGGTAAATTCAGGTCTACAATAATTCATATTCTCTGAAATAGTAGCAAAACTTTGTAGTACATCTATTCGGCTTAGAGCTTTAGAAAGGGCTAAGAGAGATTCAGAAATACCTTTTGCTTGTTCAATTATCTCATTATATACAACTTTTTCTCTTCGCTCACTATTAATACTACTTTTTAGAATTTTTGTCTCAAGTTCCCCCAATTCCTCATTTGTGAATCTTTCTGCATTAACAAGAGTTTGCTTTCTATAAAAAGTATTTGGTACTTTATCAATATGGGCTTTTCTAATTTCTAAAAAATGCCCTAATATTTTGTTATTTCCTAATTTAATTTGAGGAATACCAGTTTCATCTTTAACTTTATTTACAAAATCATGAAGTAATCGATTTCCATCATATTTTATGGCTCTAAGTTCATCTAATTCATTATCATATCCATCTTTAATTACACAACCCTCTTGAAAAGGACCAAGACTTTCTTCTTTAATAGCCTTTTGGATAATTGAAACTAAAGATAAAATTTCATTCATAGTATTATCTTCTATACTGCTATAGTTTTCTATTTTTAATTCAACATTCTTAATACTTTCTTTATCATTAACAAGAGCACTATATCTTTGCCAATCATCTGAAACTATATTCACAAAAGCATTAGCAGTTCTTGATATAGCTAATAAATCACTCGGCTTATTACAATTCATAGTAATTCGAGTTGTTAAACGAGTCATATCCAAAACATTTTTTAATTGTTTTCTGACTCTATCTCGCTCTGCCCTATTCTCTTTTAAATAACTAACCCAATCTAGTCTATTATTTAAAATCTGTTCATCAACGAGCGGATAACTCAACCATTTTTTTAATAATCTGGCACCACCACTAGTAATAGTTTGATCTATAGTTGAATAGAGTGTATTTGATTGTCCTCCATCTTGAGTATTATTTAATATTTCAAGACTTTTTCTAGTAGCAGCATCAATTTTTAAATAAGAGTTATCTGATTCTAAACTATAAGATGTAATTTGAGATAAAGAACTTTTTGAACTATCTTTAATGTATTTAAGAAGAGCTCCAGCTGCTCCTATGCATTTATTTTTGTCTTCTATTGAAAACATTCTTAAATTCTGTATTTCAAGGTGAGAAGTTAAGAGTTTAAAGCCTTTCTTTAGTGAATAGTCATTTGAAGGCAACTTTGTTACCATAGTTTGTGTGTCATCAAGCAAAGCAGCATATTCTCTATGAATAAAATAATCATCTTCATTTACTAATATTTCTTTAGCACGTAATTGTGTTAAGAAACTTGCAAGTTGTTGAAAAGACGAATCCTTTTCGAATGTTTTTAGGGAAAATTCACCACTAGTAATATCACTATAGGCAACATGAGTTTCCTTTATAGAATAACTTATGGATATGATATAACTATTTTCTTTAGAATTTAAAAAATCATCTTCTACAACAGTAGCAGGACTTATAATCTGAACAACTGCTCTATTAACTAATTTTTTTGTTTTACTAGGATCTTCAGTTTGTTCACATATAGCTATTTTTTTACCTTCATCTAACAATCGCTTTATGTATACTGTTGAAGCATGATAAGGAATACCACACATAGGAGTTTTACCTCTATGAGTTAATGTTAGATTTAATAATCTAGATACTTCAATAGCATCTTCATCAAACATCTCATAAAAGTCTCCGAGACGATAAAATAATACTTTATCCATATTATTTGCTTTTATCTTATTATATTGAACCATCATAGGTGTTAGTACTTCATTTGCCATAGGCTAACTATAACAAAAAGGCAAACAAATATAAAGATTAAATATAAATCTAGATACATAATATGATAATTTGTTAAAATGTGAATTCTAATAAATCTCATACTATTTGCTAGATAAAAGATAAAAAAACAATTCTCCTATTTTATAATATTTCAAAATAAAAAGGAGAATTGCTATTTATAATTTTATTAAACTAGAATAAATTAGTTGATATTGAAAGAACTAACTTAACTCCATTAAATATACCATCCTTAGTAAAATTAAATAGACTTCCTTTATTCCATGCAAATCCTGTATTATCACTGTTCATAAATGTTGCATCTTTAACAAGATAAAGGCCGAGAGGAAATCCTGAGATTTTAATCTTTAGTCCAGTACCGCCTGCAAAATACCAATTAAGTGAATTATTAGCAAATGGATTTAAATCAACTGAAATACCTGTAGCAGATACAAAAGTATCCCATGCTAGTAAACCATCTACGATTGAATATTCAAGGGATAATTTATTATCAAACAAAAATGATTGGTTTTGAAATAAATCATGACCTAGAGCTATTGTGGTACCATCTATATATAACATTTCACTTGCAGTTGCACCTGAATTAGCATCTTTCCATAGCCATTCACCATTATAATTTTGAAACTGAGGTAACATAAGAGATAAACTTGTTGAATAACTACCAACAATAGTTTTTTTCTTATTATCTTTTGATTGCCATTGTACTATAGGTGTATAAGCTGCAAAAGATGTTACTGATTTAATATAATTTGAAATACCACTTAAAATACCACCGGCATATGTAAAATTCTGAGAAACATAATATCCACGAGTTGTGCCTGATTTTAAATCACGGCCATCCCAAGTAATACCAACATTATATTTATTGGAAAAACACCAATTTTGACCATATCTATAAAGTAAATAATCAAAAGGATCACTTGTTCCATCAAAATATGCCTTATTAATTGAGAAATCTAAACCAGTAGATAAAGTCAAATTACCAGGATTATATTTAAATGTATAACCAGTATTATACCCTGCTGAGAAAGTTGTAATTGAATAAGACATCAAGTAACTTGAATCTGGGAGAGCTTCATTGGCTGCCACATATGCTTCATATGAATTATAACCTGCAGGAAAAGCATTTTCATTATCTATTTTGTTTTTATAAAAACCACCATTTCCTAAAGATAGAGCATCTGATACACTCTTATGTTGTGCCGATATAGAAAATGTATTTGACCAAGGAATATCACCAAAATATTCATCGGTATAAGAAACACTTGCTTTTTGTGTAGTAGGAGAAAGATTTGTAGATAAGGATAAATCATTACCAGTTCCAAACAAATTTCGCTCAGTTAATACAAGCAATCCTGAAATAGGGAAATCAGTTGTAGATCCACCAAAGGTTGCACCAAATTGAATATCTCTTTGTCCACCTTGAGACAAATCAATAATAATATTACATTCACCTTCAGTTTGAAGAGGAACAACATTAAATTTTAAGTCAGTTGTAACTAAATGAGTATTTTGTATATTTTGAAGTGATTTCATTAATGCAGCCTTGGAAAAATAATCCCCTGCTTTAATTGTCATTTCTCTCTCAAATACTTTTCTATCAGTTTTGTTTAAACCATTGAATATAATCTCATTTATTTTAAATTTTGTTCCTTCATTTAAAGTAAAATCAAAAGAAATAATATTATTTTCTTGATCTACCTTCTGTTTAGGGATAAATTTTAAATTAATATATCCTTCATTGTAATATAGGTCAGTAATTTTACTGATGGAAGATTCAAAACTTGTAGTATCAAAAATATCACCATTCTTAAGTGAGAATGATTCTAAAATTTTTTCTGTGGAAAATACAGTATTTCCAGAAATATTTAAATCACCAAATTTCCAAATTTTACCCTCTAAAATTTCATATACTAATTTTACAGTCTGAATATTACCAGAAGTACCAACTATTTCTTGTTTTGGTTCACTAATATTACAGTTAATATATCCTTTTTCAGAATAGTATGTTTTTAAATTTTTAAGATCTTTTGCCACATTAGTTGGAGAATAATAACCATTATTGAAGAATGATTTAGTTTTTGAAGTTATTTGCTTTTTAAGGATATCATTGCTAAAAGAATCATTTCCTGCAAACGAAATTTCAGATACTATAATCTGAGACCCCTCTCTGATATTAAAATTTACAGAAACAGTATTATCTGCTTCATTTGCCGTAAGTGTTGTAGTGACAAGACAATTTGAATATCCTTTATCAGTATAAGCCTTTTGGATTTTAATTTTAGCTAATGATAACTCTGTTCCTTCATAGAAGGAATTAATAATTAACCCACTATCATCTAATAATATTGCATCTTTTAGTTTTGAATTACCATCAAAACTAACTATCTTCAACATCTGCTTTTCAAAGAAAGTATATGATAATATTAGCTTCTTACTATCTTTGGGATCTTTTTTTGCTTCTGGATAGAAATACGAAACACCCTCTGTTGCATATAATTTAGCTTGAATTTCATTAGATAAATCATCAGTATATATTTTATTTCTATATTGAAATAAAATGTTATCAATTGTATTTCCTGAAACATTTTGTAAGCCATAAGTCTCAAAATTTGAGATCTTAGCTCCTTCATACCATGGCGTTTCAGCTGCAAATAAGCTTGTTGTTAAAAATAATGTTAAAAGCATTGCCACCATTACTCTTTTCTTCATAAAGACTCCTAAATTTTCATTTAAATATAATAATTAACGTAAATAAATTGTTTTAGTTACACTAAAACCGATAGTATCTAAAATATCTATAATTGACAACTGTTGCGGATTGGTAAAGATTGAAAATCTAGCTAATGGAGTGTCAATATCATAGGTTACTTCAAAATCCAACTTTAAATCAGAGGCTAGAAAACTTGACTGTTTTGAATCTTTTTCAGCCAACAAATTGATTATTAATTGCAGATAAGAATCAGTTGAAATATACTTACCCATATAGATTGATGTGTTGTCTAAATATCTAGCTAAAGGAGAGTAATTACTACTACTATTTTCAACAGACAATGTATCTAATAATAGGTTTTCTACGATATTACTATTGAGCGAAAATATATCTAAATTTAGTGTTTTTGCAATTGTCTGATTGAGGGAACCAATCCCGGAAGTATTTATATATCCAAGGGTTGAAAAAATACTAGTTGCAGCGGTGGCTAAACCACTTACT
This sequence comes from Spirochaetaceae bacterium, assembly GCA_016649775.1. Classification (GTDB taxonomy): domain Bacteria; phylum Spirochaetota; class Spirochaetia; order Sphaerochaetales; family Sphaerochaetaceae; genus Pleomorphochaeta. The sequence continues at coordinate 2,189 of JAENWY010000005.1, read as the reverse complement.
TGTAACGAACCACCACTACTTATTCCTGTTACACTTTGACCTAAAATAGACATAATTTCGGTATTAGATTTAGCAGGTGAACTTGAGAATACTGGATTCAAATTATCAAGTGAAGAATTATTTAAAATCATTTTAATATCAATATCATTTCCTTCACTATCATATTCTTTTAGTGTAGCATTTAAGGATAATAATAACTGTAATTTATTAGTTGAAAGATCTTGCCCAAAAGTAATTGATCCAGAATTAATAAAGAAATTCTTTTGGAAATAAAATAACTCACCTTGTGCTATAGATACTTTTCCTTCAGCACTAGTTTTCCCTTCTTTATTATCAATATTTAAACTAAAGTTTTGATTTTTGTTTAAGGTAGCCTTTAATATTGGATTATCGATTGTAGGATAATATACAGTTACATTAGATCCAGTTTGAAGTTCAATATTAACACTAAATTTATCTGAACTAGTTAACCAAGATGGTAAAGGCTCTAATTCTCCTTTAATTATAGCATCTTTGACAATTAAACCCCCATTAAGGTAGCTCCAGCGATTATCATAGATAAATTCTAACTTACCTTTTGTATATCCTTCAGACCATATTTTATTTCCTCTCATTGGGAAAATACCAAATACATAATCATTAATATTTACCCCAATGCTAATTGAAAAAGGTGTTCCTTTTATGTAACTTATATTAAAATCAACTAAACCACTTGAGGTTGTGTTCGTATCAGCGTTATATACATCAAATTTTGCATTTCGAATGACAATATCATTTCCAAAAGCTATCAAAGAAGCATTATGTAATGTAGCTTCTTGATTTTTAATCCAAAGTAATTTTACATTTGATTTGTCAATATTTAAGGAACCATAAAACTTAGGATTTGTATTTAAATTAACAATCTGAAGATCACCTGTTAAAGCTCCACCATATATTTTCATGATGTTAAAGTATAAGATTTTAGAAATCAAATTGGTTGGTATATATAAATTTTTTAGCATTAAATTATTATTTACTTCACTGTAATTATATTCTGCATTCAAACCAATTCCAAAGTCTTTATTAACATCAAGTCTCAAGTCTTTATTAATTAAATCAATAGAACCATTTAGATTAATTCCTTCAATTTTAACTTTAGAATTTTCTACTTTATAAGTACTATCAATCATACTAAAATCAGTGTTATCCAATAAAGTATCTGGCCATAATTTTTCAAAAGCTTTAGTATCTTTGAAAGCCTTAATATTATCTAATTTGACATGGCCATTAATCCCATTAAAAGTTTCTAAAGCAATACGTTTTTCAACAAATAATTCTTTTAATTTATTAAATAATTTCTTGTAATCAAGCTTTGAATTTTCATCAATTACACTGGTGTAATATAGTTCTTTTATATTGTCAAAAAAAGTTGCAAAATTAAGGCTAAATGATAAATCTGCAAGGGAATTTTGATTTGTGTTTTTTGAGTGTTTTAGGTATGAAAGACTTGAATCTACATTAAATTCTTTCAACTTAGTATCCAAATTAATATTAGCATTACTGATTTTTAAATCCCCTGCTTTTAAATTTAAAGAGGACAGAGAAAATTTATTTCCATCGACGGATATATTTGAAGTAAGTGATAAATTAGTTGCTGAAACAACATTAATAATTCTATTTGTAGTGCTACTAGTTTCTAGTCCTGAAATATTGATGAATGGAATTAACGATAAGGTCTTCCATAAAAAAGTACCTGTAATTCTATTGCTTGCTTTTACGGCTACTTCTTCAGTTTTAGTTGTCAGACTCTTATCATATAAATTTATATTGCCTCTATAGCTATTAATATCATAACCATTATTATTTCCAATTAATCTTAAATCAAAAATTAAATCGCTATCCAATTGTAATAATGGAGCTAAGTTAACATTTGAAAAATCAATGAAAAGATTATTTATGAAGCCATTATTTGTAGCAACTACATCAATATTTTGTTCCCTTCCATCTCCAAAACTTAATTGGAAAGAATAAGGATTTAATTTATAAGAATCTTTAAATTCTCCTTTTTTATAAGAAAAACCACCTGTATAATTACTTTTATTATTAACATTTTGACTAAAATTATTTTTAAAAGTAATGTTTGAGAAAATAACTTCATTTGTATTTATTTTAGAATCAAATCCAAATATAATTTTACCTTCACTATAATT
>JAENWY010000116.1 GCA_016649775.1 Spirochaetaceae bacterium | reverse complement strand
TTACTTTTGATATAATATTATTGAAAAATTTCTTATTTTTCCATTAACAAAGTATGGATTGCAGATATTGCAGCAATAGATGCTGTCTCAGCTCTTAATATGTTTGTTTTTAATAATACTGGGTCAAATCCACTGTTAATTAATAAGTTACATTCTTCTTTACTAAGACCACCTTCTGAACCAATTAATAGTCCAATTGGCTCATCAAGAGGAAAATCCATTAGTAATGTATATAAACTTTTTTGATCTTTTAATTCACTTTGATGAAAGAATAATAACTTATGTTTCCATATATTAGGTAGCTCTTCTAATTTTATGACATCATTAAATGTTGTTGGAATAGGAGATCCTGATTGTTGAATAGCCTCTTTTATAATAGTCTTAAATCTACTGTTATCTTTATTATCTTTTTTAGATACACAGAAGTTGCTTTGGACTAATGTAATAGATTGCACTCCCATCTCTGTTGCCATTCTGATAATACCATCATTCTTTTTACCCTTACAGGTACATTGAAATAAATGTATTAAGGGATATTTCCCAGAGAACGAAGGAAGAGAGTCAGTAGACTCTCCTTCCTCAACGGATTCAATTGGAGCTACAGAGAGACTACAACTGGTGTTATCGTTATCAATAAGGATTAGTTGATATATTTTACCTTTATTGTCTCTTGCTATGATTTTATCACCTTTTTTAAGGCGAAGTACTTTAATAAAATATTGGCTATCTTTTTTCTCTAGATTTAGCAGAGCTTCTCCATCGTAGGAGGGGGGAAGTACATATTGTCTCATTTAATTACTCCAAACTCAATTTATTGTTTATCTAGATATTCTACAGCAGTTTTTAGATATTCATCATAGTTAATATCAAATTTAGGTCTATCGTTATAGTCCATTCTATATAAATATTCATTTCTAACTAAAGAATATAGGAAGGGCTTATAAACATCTTTTTCATCGAATGTCTTTACAAAGTTTTCAACATTTTCTTTTGTATATTTAGGATTTTTATCAACATAATTTGAAATTAAGTTTTCGTTCATTATTGTTTCATATTGTTTAATTTCTTCATCACTTAATTCATGATCTTTAACAAGAACATCAGGAGTAATACCTATTTTATTAATATCTGTACCATTTGGAGTATAATAATGGGCAATTGTTAATTTTATTATTGCATCCTTAATAGAGTATAATTGTTGCATTACACCTTTACCGAATGTTTGATTTCCTATAACGGTTGCTCTCTTATTGTCTTGTAGAGCTCCTGTTAAGATTTCAGAAGAAGAAGCTGTGCCTCCATTAACGATAACAACTAAAGGAAAGTCCATAGGAACTAAAGTATCTTTAGAAGATAATGTAATTTTAATATTTTCTTTTAAAGTTTTCTTACTTTGTGTGGTTAATATCTTTTGACCATTTAAAAATAGATTTGCTATGTTAGTAGCATCAGTTACAAGGCCACCACCATTATTTCGTAAATCAATTATTAGAGACTCCATACCTTGATTAAGCATATTTTGTATTGCGGTAGCTACATCTACATCAGTACCAATTATAAACTGATTTATTCTAAGGTAACCAATATGGTTATTAACTATATCATAAACAACAGAAGGAACTTTTACTAATTCTCTTTTTAAAGAGATATCGAAAACTTGATTTCCTCTATTTATGGTAAGTGTAACACTAGTTCCTTCTTTGCCTTTTAATTTATTAGAGGCTTCTGTACCGGTTAAAGCGTTAACAGATTCTCCATCAATTGCAGATATTAAATCATTTGCCTTTAATCCTGCTCTGTCTGAAGGTCCATCAGGAAATGGTGATTCTATTTTAATCATATACGTTTCAGGATCTTCAGAATTTATATTTTTGGGATTCTGTTTTAATATATAAGATCCAATACCGCTATATGTTCCTAAATTTAATTCTTCAAAATCTTGCATTTCATCTTTAGCAATATAAACTGAATATTTATCACCAAGTGCATTTACTAAAGCACTTGCTTGTTCATCAAATGCTTTGTTTTGGTCTAGTTCATTGATTGAATAAGTGTTGATTAAGCTATAGATAGAATATAAAGAATTTAAATTTGTTCTAATATTTTCATCTAATTTTGTGGTGTTTTTATCTTCTTCAACGTTTTGGATAGTTGGAATTTCTGTGGTAGTGGGTGATATATGGTCAAGCGGAGATTCTACAGTATTACTATTTTGAATATTATTAGCTATCTTGGGTTTTGGCTCACTTGAACCTGAAGCAAATATCAGGCTTGACATTAATAAGAATAAGCAAATTGTTTTAAAAGTTTTTTTCATACTTTTATAATACATCAATCTTTAGTAGTTGACCACTACTTTCTCTAAGGATACACTTTCATACATGTTATTATTTACAACTTTTCCAACCTGGATTAATGCAAGCATAATTCCAGGATTACCATTTAGATGGTATGGCCTTATGTATGTGTTAGCTTTTCTAACAACATATCTTTTATTTAGATATCAGGCAAATCATCATGCAATTAAAATAAATAGTGATGATACTCAAACATTATTTATGTATGCGATTATATTTTTATTGCTTGGTGCTAGGCTTTTCTCCGTATTAATTTATAATGGGACCTCATATTATTGGACTCATCCTTGGTTAATATTTTGGCCATTTGAAAATGGTCATTTTGTAGGGCTTCCTGGTATGAGCTATCATGGAGGGCTTGTAGGTGCCATAATTGGAACATTAATTTACTGTAGAAAGAATAAGCAAAGCTTTTTAAAAGTAGCTGATATAGCATGTGCTGCTATTCCTTTAGGTTATACTTTTGGAAGAATGGGGAATTTTATAAATGCTGAATTATGGGGAAGAGTAACTGCTTCACCAATAGGCATGATATTCCCTAATGCCGAAAGATTTTCTATTAATTATGAATGGGTTAGAAATTTAGCAGATCAATTAAATATTACTTATATTCAAGGTGGTTATGTTAATTTCCCACGTCATCCATCTCAATTGTATGAAGCAATTTTTGAAGGTATAGTTCTATTTTTATTTATGTGGTTTGTAATCCGTAAAATTTCTAATAGAAAGTATCCTGGATTTGTATTATCTTGGTATTTGATTGGTTATGGTGTTGCAAGATTCTTTATTGAATATTTTAGGGAACCTGATTCAAATTTAGGTTTTATTATTCAACTAAATAAAAATTATAACAATCCCGCTTTATTACAATCCTATTTCAATATTAGTATGGGGCAAATCTTTTGTTTATTAATGATAATATCAGGAATTGTATTAATGATAGTAACAAAAAAATTAAGTAAAAAAACGCAGAGGAGTGTTTTAAAATGAATATTGACGAAAAAGTAGCTGCGCTACGAAAAAGAATGGATAAAGAGGGTATAGATGCCTATCTTATTAATGGTACAGATCCTCACAACAGCGAATATGTATGCACTAGATGGGAAACTCGTGCTTTTATTTCTGGATTTACAGGTTCTGCAGGAACTGTATTAATTACAATGAAAAAAGCAATACTTTGGGTAGATTCACGTTATCATCTACAAGGTGAGAAACAAATAAATGGTACTTGTTTTACCCTTGTAAAAGAAGGTATTGAGGATAATCCCTCTCCACTTGATTATATTGCAGCTTCTCTTGAAAAAGGGACAAAACTAGGGGTCTCTTCAGATACCTTAATGATTGGGGCTAAAGAGAAGATGCAAGAAAAATGTCCAAATATTGAAGTGGTAGCAACAGAAGATTATTTAAATGAAATCTGGAGCGACCGATCTCCAATTCCTTGTGAAAAAGTCGAAGAGATGGGTGTTGAGTTAACAGGTTTTTCAAGAGCACAAAAACTTAATATGATTAGAATTTATCTTGGCGAAAAACAAGTTGAATATCAATTTATTGGTTCTCTTGATGATATTGCATGGGTATTATCACTTAGAGGTGATGATGTTAAATATAATTCATTATTCATGGCCTACTTATTTGTAACACATGAAAAAGCTTATCTATTCACTAATAAAGACAGATTTGATGAAGAACTATTAAAAGAAGTTGAAAAGGATGTAGAAATATATCCTTATGAAGATGCTCCAAGTATCATTCCAACATTAATTCAAGAAAACACTAAAGTAATGTTAAATAAAGACAAAGTTAATTCTTTATTTATATCCTCTTTTAAGAACTGTGAAATAGTAAATGAAGTTGAAGTTACAACTCTTCTTAAATCTTGTAAAAATGATACAGAGATGGAAGGCGAGAGAAGAGCACATTTACTAGATGGTGTTGCTATGGTTAACTTCCTCTCTAAAATAGATTTTGATAATTGTAAATTGAATGAATTTGATATTACAGTATTACTAGAAGAACAAAGACGTCGTTCAGAAGAATTAGTTCAACTATCCTTTAATACAATTGCCGGTTTTGCTGATAATGGTGCTATTGTCCATTATGCAGTAAAAAAAGAAACAGCAAAGGCAATATCTGGTTCTGGTCTTATGGTCTTAGATAGTGGTGGTTGTTATACCTGTGGTACTACAGATATTACAAGAACTTTATTATTTGGAGAAGCAACAGCAGAACAAAAACAAGATTATACTCTTGTTCTTAAAGGTCATATTGCCTTAGCGTCTCAAACCTTCCCAGAACATACAAAAGGTTATCAACTAGACATTCTTGCAAAGCAATTTATGTGGAAATATGGAATGACTTTTTATCATGGAACAGGTCATGGTGTAGGACATAGATTGTGTGTTCATGAAGGACCTCAGAGAATATCAGTAGCTCCTATTGAACAAGATTTAAAGAAAGGCATGGTAGTTAGTGATGAACCAGGATTATACAAAGAAGGTCGTCATGGAATTAGAATTGAAAATCTAATAGCTGTTCAAGAATATAATAAAACAGAGTTCGGTAAGTTTTTTGAATTTGAAACATTAACATTATGTCCATATGAAAAGAAATTGATTGATATCACTTTATTAAGTGGTGATGAATTAAATTATATTAATTCATATCATCAATGGGTTAGAGAAGAATTAATGAATTTAGTTGATGATAGTTCTGTAGAATATCTAGTCGGAGCAACTACTCCTTTAACAAAATAAGACTATAGTTTAAAACGATATATTTATATATAATACATAAAAAGAAAAAAGCATAAGGAGCATAAACATATGGTAGATGCACTAAAGAAAAATGGAAAACTTTCTAGAAAAGGTCCAATTGTTCTTGTAATAATGGATGGTGTTGGTTTTGGTAAGTATAACAAAGGTGATGCAGTAGCTTCCGCTCAACTTGATAATTTAAAAGATTTAATGAAAACTTATCCTAATACACAATTGAAAGCACATGGTGTTGCCGTTGGCCTTCCTAGTGATGATGATATGGGTAACAGTGAAGTTGGTCATAACGCAATGGGTTGTGGCCGAGTATTTGCACAAGGTGCAAAACTAGTTGCTGCCTCTATTGACTCAAAAGCTATGTTTGAAGGAACAACTTGGAAAAAATTAACAAAAAACGTTGTTGATAAAACAAGTACCCTGCACTTCATTGGTCTATTGAGTGATGGTAATGTTCACTCTCATATTGATACTTTAAAAGCTATGATACTACAAGCAAAAGCTGATGGTGTTAAGAAAGTTCGTGTTCATGCTCTTTTAGATGGCAGAGATGTTGGCGAAACTAGTGCTTTAACCTATTTTGATCCTTTTGAAAAATTCTTAGAAGAATTATCTACAGCAGACTTTGATGCAAAAATCGCTTCCGGTGGTGGTCGTATGCAAATTACCATGGATCGTTATAATGCTAACTGGGACATGGTTAGAAAAGGTTGGGCAACACATGTTTTAGGCGAAGGCAAACAATTTGCTTCAGCACATGAAGCAATTGTTAAACTTCGTGAAGAAACAGAGGCAATCGATCAAGACTTACCTCCTTTTGTTATTGCAAAAGAGGGAAAACCTGTTGGAACAATTGAAGATGGTGATAGTGTTATATTATTTAACTTTAGAGGTGATAGAGCTCTTGAAATTACAAAAGCTTTTGAAGCAAAAAAGCTAACAGAATTTGATAGAGTTCGTGTTCCTGAAGTAGAATATGCTGGTATGATGGAATATGATGGTGATTTACATGTTCCTGCACAATATTTAGTTACTCCTCCTAAAATTGATAGAACATTAACAGAATACTTATGTGCTTCAAATGTAAAACAATTCTCAATTTCAGAAACTCAAAAATTTGGTCACGTTACATATTTCTTTAATGGTAACAAATCAGGTTACTTTAATGAAAAGTTAGAACAATATGTTGAAATTCCTTCTGATATCGTTCCTTTTGAACAAAGACCTTGGATGAAATGTGCTGAAATTGCAGATAGAGTAATTGAAGAAGTACAAGCTGGTAAATGGGATTTAATCAAATTAAATTTCCCTAACGGTGATATGGTTGGACATACAGGAGTATTTGAAGCTGTAGTTTGTTCAATGGAAGCTATGGACTTACAAATTGGCCGAATGAGAAAAGTTATTGAAGCTGCAGGCGGTGTAATGATTTTAACTGCTGACCACGGTAATGCTGATGATATGTATGAACATGAGAAAAAATCTGGTGATGTTAAAATTAAAGAGAATGGTGAACCACAAGCAAAAACATCCCACTCTTTAAATCCTGTTCCAGTAATTATTGATGATCCTTCTTATAAAGGTGAATATGATAAGAAATTAGTTGAAGGCTTAGGAATTAGTTCAATTCCTGCAACTTTAATAAATTTCTTAGGTTTTGAAGCACCAGAAGATTATGATAAATCTATTATTACTTTAAAATAATAATATTCTAAATTAATATATAACCTGTCTTTATATGAGTAATATCATAACAAAGGCAGGTTTTCTTTTGTTGAATATTATTTGCATATTTTATTATCCAACAAAAGAAAACTTTGAAACTAAAGGAGGAAAGTTTCAAAGTTATCTATTAGGAGTTATTTATTATTATTTGTTATTTGTTTTATTGTGCGTATGTATAAGCAATGCTTACTGTTGATACAAAGTTACCTGCAGGGATACTTGAATTACCCTTGATGTCTAAGTTAAAAGCTGCAAGGTTTGCTGCTTTAAGGTTTGCGCCAGCTGGTATTACTAAATTTATTACAGCAACAACTTGGTCTTCAGATATAGCAGCGCCTAAGTAGTTATAACCGTTAAATACTAAATTAACTTGTGGAATTAAGCC
>JAENWY010000231.1 GCA_016649775.1 Spirochaetaceae bacterium | reverse complement strand
CTGATATTGCAAGTAACTCACCTTTTTCAATACTAAATGTTACTTTATCTAGTGCTAAAACATCTTCACTCGTTGTTTTATATATTTTGCTTAAGTTCGTAGTTCTGAAAATTTCCATATTATATTCCTAAATTTATTTGTGATAATAGAGATTCCATCTCTATTAAATATTCAAGAAGAGCTTTTCTTCCTTCTTTTGTAATTTTTACACTAGTGTTGGTTTTTTTATTTTCAATTGTTTTCTTTTGAATGACTAATCTCTTTTCTTCAAGAGTTTTTAATTGAATACTTAAATTACCGCTAGTTAATTTTATACCATTTTTAATATCCATAAATGAGCAAGTTTGCCTTGAGCTCAGATAAGTTAATATTTTGAGCTTTGTTTGCTCATGTATAGTTTTGTCAAATTGGGGATATTCCATATTATTTGCTCTTTTTATAGGATATAAAAATTCCTAAATAAATAAGAAATAATATAATGGATATGTCTATCATTGACCAAAGAAGAATAGAAGATTGAAAAAAATAGGCTGTAATTAATCCTAATGCTAATACGAGATATCCTGAAATCTTAATTTCAAATACCCCGAGTGCATTAGCACTAATAATTAAACAAGCTCCATAAGCAATAACTAATAAAGGTAGTAGAAGCCATGGTGCATCAAATTTATGTAGTAGAATTAGAAAGAGAGCAAAGGTTGTAAATAATATAATTGAGACATTTAAATAAAGGTGTGAAAAAGCTTTATTCTTATAGAGCTTTCTAATACTTTGCCCATCAATATCTTTTATAATTGTTATTTTTTTATAACCAATGTAAATGAATGACAATATTGAAAATGTTATTATTGCATATTTAAAGATTACAGGTGCTGCAGATATTGAACCATATATTGCATAGCAAATGATACACAGGATTGTTGAAAGACTAAATAGTATTAAAGCTCCTAATATTGCATTTACAAATGGTTTTGATATGAAGGCAGATTTAAGACTTTCCAGATTGTTGTTTAGTGCTTTCTTTAATTCACTAATATTTTTTAAAGCATCTTCTATTTGTTTATTATCTATCATTTTTATTCTTTCCTATAAAGTGGTTTATACTATAAACCTTAATACAGAATATTTGATTTGTCAATATTATTTTTATTGGCTACACAACGTTATTTAAAGATTAATAAAAAGTCTCACTATTTATTATTTACTCTCATTCTATTAATATGTAATTAGATATTTAATTAAAAAGGACGTAATTGAATTAATATCTAGGAGATTAGTTAATTAAAAATATTTAATTAACAAAACAAAATGAGGAAATAACTAAAAATATGAAAATATTGTGTATCGCAGATGACAAAGATGCCTTGGTATATTCAGCACATGTTAAAGATTTTTATCCAGAAATTGATATGGTTATAGGGGCAGGAGATTTGTCACTTAGATATTATGAATACATAATAACATCTTTAAATAAACCTTTATTATTTGTATTTGGAAATCATAATCTTGAACATTATAAATATTACATGGGAAGTGATGGAAGAAAATCCAGAACGATGGTGGAAATGGTCTCTAATAATATTCCCTATGGTGGGACAGTTATTGAAGATTTAGTTTATAGAGATAAGAAGAGTGGGTTAATAGTAGCTGGTCTTGGTGGAAGTATTAATTATAATAAAGGAAAACATCAGTTTACAAATTCTCAAATGGCAAGAAGAATGTGGAGAATGGCTCCTCGTTTAATAGTTAATAAGATTTTGTATGGACGTTGTTTAGATATTTTAGTTACCCATGCAGCACCACTTGGATTAAATGATGATGTAGATCCTTGTCATGTTGGATTTAAATCCTTTTTAACCTTTATGGATATTTTCAAACCTAAGTATCTACTTCACGGACATATTCATTTAACAGATGCTAATGCAAAAAGAGATTTAGTGTACAAAAGAACTAAAATTATTAATGTTTATAAATCTTTTGTTTTAGATGATGATTTTCTTGGTAAGAGAAGATTTAAAAGAAAAAGAAAACAAAAAAATAGTTAATTATTGTTATTTAGTATTCTATTTGAGATAAAGGAGTACTATAACTTATGATAATATTAACTTCGAAGAGAATGAATAATTAAATTTATTAAGGAGAGTTGGTAATTTCTTTTCAGATAGAATTACCCCAAAGTTGCTATGGATGATAATCAAAACTATATGAGTCAAAGTCAAGATGATTTTATAAATGCCAAAAACCGAGCTAGGTTTCAGGTATTATTATCTAAATTAAAGTGGGAAAACTCTGATTTACTTTCTCTATATGAGGTAAAAGAACTTATTAAACCAAGGGGTGAAACCTATAAAGGAATGAAAACCATTCCAATAGAACAAATAATTGGATCTGAAGGAAGAGCAAAAGACTTTTCTAAAGCTTTTTATCCTAAAAAAGATTTACTAAAAGAGAGATGGGAGAGTATTGATAGAGCTCATATACAATATATCGATTTACCTTCAATAAACGTTTATAAATTAGGTGATTGGTACTTTGTAAGAGATGGAAACCACAGAGTTTCTGTAGCTAAATCACAAGGTGTTAAATTCATTGACGCTGAAGTTGTAGAACTTGATTCTGAAATTCTTTTGAAAAAAGGTATGACGATGAAGGATCTTCGAAATGAAGTTATTAAGTTTGAAAGGGTACAAGTAATAGAGCAATATCATCTTGATGATCTTATCCCTTTTAACGAAATGAATTTCTCAGCATCTGGAATGTATCCTGAAATTATTAATCATATTAATGTTCATAAGTATTATATTAACCAAGATAGAGAAGATGTAATTAGCTTTGATGAAGCGGCAAAGAGCTGGTATGATTTAGTTTATTTTCCAATAATTGAAGAAGTTAGGAGATTAAAATTACTATCATCTTTCCCTGGAAATTATGAAGGCGATTTATATATATGGATAGTTAGACACTGGGATTACCTAAAAGAAGTTAGTGGTTCTCAGAAAGTAACAATTGGAACTGCTACACAAGACTATCAGAGAAGATATGGAAAAGGCTATTTATCAAAGCAGTTTTTAAGATTTAAGAAGTTTATACAAAGGAAATAGTGGGCGGCAAAATTAGAGAGAAGTGCTTCTTTCTAATTTCGCGTGTAACTTGTTAATATTTCTTTGTTTTAAGCATATTGACATTATCCCTTTCATAATAATTAGACTATTGTATTTTTTATTACAATATGTTAGTAATTAATTAAATCTAGTTAAAGTTTTTAATTAGTTTTTTGCTCATTCAACTTGTTTTTTTTATAAAAGTGTGTTTGAGTATTTTGTTTTTTTCTTTGTTTTCTTAAAAAATTTCCCCTTATACTGAAGTGATTCAGTTATTAAGGGGATCTTTTTTTAAAGAATAATTTTATTCAGAATCTTCTTGAATGTATGCTGAAAGAATATCAGCATAAATTTCCATATCAACACCAAGATTACTACTTGGTCTAATCATGTTCTGTTCTCCAGCTAGGTGAACAAGACCTGAAACAGGTTGATTATGTGAAGTTGTATCGGGGTGAACACCAAAAGGAATATG
>JAENWY010000311.1 GCA_016649775.1 Spirochaetaceae bacterium | reverse complement strand
TATATTATCCCCCAGTTGTTCTAGAAAGGTTAGAAAGCTCTTAAAAGAGAAAAAACTAATGCAAGAAGCTCTTACAATTACAGAAACAGACCTTTTAGAAATCCTAGAAAATGAAGCAGATTATAAGAAATACTATGCAACTGATTATTCGCTCAGTTTAGCACTGCCTATTGTATATGAGCACCAATAAGCTTTTTATATATGATTTTTTTCAATATTTTTTTATGCACCAGTAATAATCATTACAACACCACCTGAAATAGGTATAAAAAATCAATGTTCATAACTTAAGCTCATTACGTGTGTTTCTAAGGATAGATATCCTACATTAAAGCAATGAATAAACTTTTATTACATAAAAGATTTACCGGTTATTCCTTAAGTTGTGAGCATTGTAAATGAATAATCAAAATATTTTAAAATGCAAAAAAGGCAACTAAATATTATAGTTGCCTTGTTGAAAACAATTTATTTAGCTATTTTTTTTGCCAATATTAATAATTTCTGAAGAACTAATACCATAGTGTCTCCATCGAGGTGCATTAGCAAATGCTCCTTGAGATAATTGCATAATATCTGATTTAGAACTTTCACTCAATTTAGAATCTGGTGTTTCAATTTTTATAGCTTTAAAGAAGTCACTAATAATTGAAGTTACATCATCTCCCACCATATTTGAGTAAATATTAAAGATTCTTCTAAATTCATCTATATTATTAGAATAATATCCACCTTTACTTATATATAAATTTTCAAAGGTTTTATAGCCTGCGGTTTCTTTTACATATGAAGGATTAGCAAAATTAAGTAACTCTTTTTCACTTGGAACAAAGATAGGTTTACCATTTTGTTCATTTATTAGTTGTTGAACTACAAATTGAAGAACTTTTCCTGTATTAAAAGTTGTAACTGCTTTGTAATTGCCTTTATTAGCTTTATAGTTTGAATATCCAACTGTATCGATGCTATTTAAAGTTGCTTCCTGGAAGTATTCTAAACTCCAGTTATATAGATCTGTTGTTCCTAAATATTTGTCAAATAAGAAAAGTCCTGTTTCTTCTGTAAAATTACTGAAGTATAAAGCTAGTTCATCTTTTTTTACGCACCAATCACTATGATATGTATTAATAACTTTTCTAAGTTTACTTAGCGGGATAATACCATATAATTTAACACTTGCCGTTGCTATTTTATCAATTGCATTTCTCATTTTTTTATTGAATCGAGGAACTGATGAGTCTGCTCTAACTCTCCAACTTTGAGCTATTTTCTTATCAGCAGTTCTTCCTGCTCTAAGCCAAGACGTCTGGTGAGCAATTGCATTATATGCAGAAGTTAATAATTCTTGATCATAAAAATGTAGTCCATAAGGTTCTAAAATATATCTACTTAATGAAGAATTATAAAAATATTCTTGGGTATTAACAAAGTTTGAAAGACGGAAAGAAAATATATCTTTGGCATTAGCACTAATGTGCGTGGATTTAATATATCTAGCAAAAAAGTCTTCAGCTTCTTTAGAAAGTGGAAAGTTATGAGAATTAGAGTATTCTTTGATATCTTCCCATGTAATTACTTTCCATTCTTCAAAATCAGCAAATGAAGCAATAATAGCATCTGATCTATCATAACTTTTTGTGTAATAAGAAATCTTTAAGATATCATTTTGTACACTAAAATTTTCATTTTCAATATTCTTTAATTCTTTTACTAATGTTGTTTTTTTTACACCTTTAAGTTCTGGGTGTATTTTATTAGTTAGCATTGATATTTCAATTGAACCAAATCTATTAACTAAGGCTGTAGCTGCTACAGTTAGTGCTGCATTTTGTTTGTCAGTCATTCTTTCTCCTGATTTATAATTATTATTGTTGTTTCTAAGTAAACATATACTATTATAAATAGATATGCAAATTGCTATCTGTAGAACTGCTCGAATTTGAAAACAGGATTTTTATATTGTTTACCCTTTTCTTTTTTTCTATAAATGGCATTGGTTGGGCAATTGTTAATACAGGCAGTACAGGCTAGACAGTTATTTCCAAATGATGGTTTATTATCAATCATAGTAATATTATTAGAAGGGCATCCCCTATAGCAGATATCACAACAGTTAATACAGTCATCACTTAATTTAAATCCCTCTGCATAGTGTTTAGACATAGAATTGTAAAGAAGATAAAAGATAAATCCTAATAGCTTAGGTCTCCATTTAGCCAATCTAAATTTTTCTTCTTTTAATTCTTCAATTACCTGATTTATTTTTATATCTGATTTTTCAATTCTTTTTTTATTAACCTCATCAATACTTT
>JAENWY010000131.1 GCA_016649775.1 Spirochaetaceae bacterium | reverse complement strand
CTTAAATAAGTTTATAAATAATGATACCGTTGAATATTTAATTATATTCCAACGGTATTTTTTTTATCTTATTAATAACAATCTTCAACTATTTTAGCTACGCTATCTACAGATCCTATTGTATAGAAATGTATACCAGGAACTCCATGAGGAATAAAATGCTAGCTGAATGATTTCAATAAATTAAGAAAAAGTAGATTAAATATTAAAATTCTTCTTGCTGAACAATATAGAATAAATATATTTTTATGGTAAAATCTAGTAATTAATAATTGATAAATAAACTAATTATTAAAACCTATAAATAACAAAATTTATCATAATCAAGTTGTTTATCATGCTTTAAAAAATCCACAACAAAACTCGGTAATATACAATTTTTGTTAGCAAAATCTATAATTGCCATTTTATCAAATTTTTTATTTTTAATAAAATCCATATATTCTTTTTCAGGAATTAATAAATTCCTAGCATAAGTATTTGCTTCGTTTTCTTTTTGTGAAATATCATTATCCAATAAAATCTTTATATCCTTTTTATTATTTTTATCATAATGCAAAATTAGATGTCCTATTTCATGAAAAATAGCAAACCAAATATATGAATGTCTTTTCCCCCTTCTACTAATATAAATTGTTGGTTTATTTTTATAAGAAGTTAAAGCTCCTCTAACCTTACAATTTCTATTAGCCTCATAAACAACAAAATATACACCTAATTCATTAAATAATTTTCTACAACTTAACAATGACTTTTCGCTATCTGTATCATTCAATGCTAATAATTTAAAGTTTTTGATACTATTAATCAAAAAAATTTTGTTGTATCTAACTTGATTTAAATCATTATTTTGAATTTCTATTTCTTCTCTACATAAGTTTAGCCATATAGCTATAGCTTCTTTTTCTCCACCATCTTCCATGAAATCTACACAAATATTTCCATATTTATTTTCAAATAAATCAAAATTGCTTATTTTCAGTATTTTTAACATTTCAACAGCTTGTTCACTTAAACTTAATTTTAAACCTTTAAAAATTTCACTAAAATGAAATTGATGCGAGATTTCTTTCAAATTTAAATTTTCTAAGGAATAAAGTTCTTTCTGTCGCATTAAATCTAATTGAAACTTACTTTCGTAATTAATCCAATAATCTGCTTTTATACTTGGCATTACTTTTTCAATTTTCAATGCAAATTCTTCAGTAACTCTACTTTTACCCTTTAAAACATTTGAAATATGTTTCTCACTCATTCCTATACTAATTGATAATTCTTTTTGAGTTATATTATTTTCCTCTAAGTAATCTTTAATAATATTACCTGTAGGGACGAGAAGTAATTCACTCATAACAGTCTCCTTTAATGATAATCTCCAACCATAATAATCTTTACACACTTTATTGAAGATAAATCTCCAATATCAAATTCACCATAAGGTTCTACAACAATTCTATTTTTATCAGAAAAACATATGCCCCAGCAATCTTTTTTATCACCAGATAATTTATGCCGCCTTGGTGGAGGTACGGAAGGAATATCTTCTAAACTATTTGCATATTCAAATTGTTTTAATAGAGAAATTAACTTTAATGAATCTTTTGGTCCAAATATATTTTTCATTGCTGTAAGACTACTTAATATTTTTTCTATTTTTCTATTACTATAAAAAATTTCCATAAAAAGCCTCAATAAAAAAATAACATAATTAACCTACAAGGTCAATAAAAATGAGAAAATATTCAACTATTACCTTATTAACATTTATATTTTTTGATGTTAAAATTAAAAAACTATTGGAAAGGGAATAAAATTTACATATATCAAATAAAAATGAAATTTTACCTACATTTGCGAAAGAACAAGAATTAAGCAAAATTTATAAGACCATTGAATGTCACGAAGAGCCCTAAAGGGATGTTAATTTTTGATAATGAAAAGGAAAATGTAAAGGATAAATTAAGTATAATAAATTATTATCGATTTGAAACTTATTGGTATCCCTTTTATAATCCTAAAACTGAAAAATTATAAGATATATTAATATAAAAAAGGAATTATTAAAAAGAAAATATTTTCCAATTCATTTACTTACTAATAAATACAACAAATCAAAACATTTTTTTAATAACAATCTTCAACTATTTTAGCTACGCTATCTAAAGATCCTATTGTATAAAAATGTATACCAGGAACTCCATGAGCAATTAAATCTTTTACCTGTTTAATGCCCCACCATATTCCAACTTCTCTAACATCTTCTTTATTATTTGCATTCGTTACTTGGTCATATAGTTCTACAGGAATATCGATTGAGAAAGTCTTAGGAAGAGTTGTTAAATGAGCTTTTCTTGCGAGAGGTTTAATACCAGGAATAATTGGTATTGTTACACCTGCTGCTCTGCATTTATCTACAAAGCTATAATACTTTTCATTATCATAAAAAAGCTGAGTAACTACATAATTAGCGCCACAATCCTGTTTAATTTTAATATTCTGAATATCTACTTCTAGGTTAGGAGCCTCAAAGTGTTTCTCAGGATAGCCAGCAACTCCAATACAGAAATTAGTGCAAACAGGGTCCTTTAATGAACTCTCTAAGTATATTCCTTTATTCATATTAGATATTTGGGCTACCATTTCACTTGAATGAGTAAAACCATTTTCCCTAGGAATAAATTTAGATTCTCCTTTTGGAGGATCTCCTCTAAGAGCAAAAACATTATCAATGCTTAAAAAATTCAACTCAATTAATGTGTTTTCTATTTCAAGATCACTCATTCCACCACATATTAAATGAGGAATAGCAGGTATCCCATAACGATATTGGAGCGCTGCCGCAATACCTATTGTTCCAGGTCTCTTTCTAATTGTTTTTCTCAATATTCCCTTAACACCATTATCTTCATAGATAGTTTCATCTTGATGGTTTGTTATGTTTATATATGAAGGAGAATATTTGATTAACTTTTCTGTAGCCTCAAAAATGCCCTCTATTGTATGACCTTTTAATGGTGGCAGTAATTCAAAAGTAAATAAAGGTTTCTTTGCTTCTTCTATTATATCTGTAACTTTCATATTATTTATCCTCCTGGACCTGAACACCGAATTCAATCAATTTTTGTTCATTTAATTCTTGTGATTCACTTACTATTTTTAATTGTTCTCTACTTACTTTATCAATATTAAAATATCTCAAATCCTCACCTTGAAAAGCAAATGCACAAACACTTGCCTCCGGGATCATCATGCAACTTTCATTTAAAGTAACTAAGGTATTCTTCTCTCCCTCAAGAAGGTTAAATATACCTTGTTTATCATGATGATTTTGACAACTTGAATATCCAGGAGCAGGGGCAAGTATATAATTGCCCCATTCTTCTTTCATAAGTCCTTGTACTTTCACCGATAGAGCTTCCGCTAATCTAGTAGCAAGTAATTGTAGCTGGATTTTATCTCCATCATCTAGATAATCTATAATATCCTTTAAATGATTACCTGCAGTGGTTATATACATACCAAGGTAATCTTCCGCTAATACATAATCGGCAAGAGATAAAGATGTACCCTTTTTCTCTTGTCTAAAGAATGAAAATTTTTCTCTATTATCTACCACAACGTTTATACCATCACTAGTACAAGGGAATATTCCATAAACAGCTTTTAGTGAGTTCTTAAGGCAATTATAAATCTTTGGGTTATGAAAGAAAATAGTTGCTTCTTCAATCAAGGATTTATAGGCTTCATCTGTAGCTTTTATTCCATAACTAAATGCAAACATTTTCCAGTTAATATTTAGAAATAGTTCATCTATATCAATATTATTTAAACTATTTATACCTAACTTTTTAGGGGTTAAAGATTTCTCTTTTTTTATGAATCTATTTTTTAAAGCTAAAGAATAAGGGACTCTTACATTATCTTTCTTTTCTTTTAATATTTGAATTAATTCAATTTCCTTATCTTTATATTGAGTTGATAAATCATTAATATAGATCTCCTGTCCTTTTATAATGTTCATAGCAAGAGTCGATAACTCAGAGGCATTCTTAGTTTGAAATACTCTATAATTATATAAAGATGATAGCTTCAAAGCAGTATGAGCTACACTTGTTGTAGCACCACCTACTAATATAGGTGATTTCAATCCCTTTTCTGATGATAGTCGACATACCTTTTCCATTTGCAGAAGAGATGGCGTAATTAGTCCTGATAAACAAATTAAATCAGTATTATTTTCAATCGCTGTATTTACTATTAATTCAGGTTCTACCATTACACCTAAATCAATAACTTCAAAACCATTGCATTTTAATATAAGAATACAGATATTTTTACCAATATCATGTACATCACCTTTTACAGTTGCAAAGACTACTTTAGGATTAGATTTACTAGAACTCTCTTTATTTAGAGCACTCTCTTTCCACTCTTCAATAGCAGCTTGTAAACAACCTACGGCAAGCTTCATAGTTCTTGCACTTTTAACTACTTGAGGAAGGAACATTTTACCCTCACCAAATCTTTCACCAACTATTCCCATTGCATCCATCAAAGCATTCTCCACAATTGAGATTGGAGAATTTCCTGCTTTACTTTCTCGCTCTAATAGTTCAGCCATATCCTTTTCAAGAGTTATACTACCACCATTTATAATTGCACTTTCTACTCTTTCGTCAAGTGATAAAACTCGCTCAACACTTTTAGTGATTCTCTTTTCCTTATTCTTTAAAAAATAATCAGAAGAAGCTAGTTCTATTAATTTATCACTATTTTCATTAGATGGTTCTAATAAGGCTTTTTCAATAATTTCTCGTATATAAGGATCAATACTATTAATATCTAGATTAATAGTTGGGGCGATAATAGCAAAGTTAAAGCCCGCTAATCTTGCATAGTGTAAAAACACTGTATGCATAGCTCTTCTTAATGGATTATTACCTCTAAAAGAAAAGGATAGATTGCTTATTCCTCCGGTCACACTAACCCCCCTAAGGTTCTGTGTAATCCACCTAGTCGCTTTAAGGAAATCGAGAGCATAATATTGTGATTCTTCAATACCTGTAGCTACACTTAATACATTGGGATCAAATATTATAGAAGTTGCTTTAATATCATTTTTCATTAGCAAGTTATAAGAGCGTTTAGCTATTTCAATTTTTCTATCATAGGTGGTGGCTTGGCCTTTTTCATCAAAGAGCATAACAATCATAACATGACCTAAATTATTTATAAGTTTAGCTCTTTCTATAAATTTAGATTCGCCTTCTTTTAAACTAATAGAATTAACAATACATCTTCCTTGAAGTTCTTTTAATCCAGAGATAATTGCATCAAAAGAAGAGGAGTCTATCATAAATGGTTTACTTGCAACAAAAGGATTACAATTAGCATGTCTTAAAAAAGTTACCATAGCGCTTGGTCCATCAATCATAGAGGAATCCATACAGATATCAATAATATCAGCATTGCCGGAGGCTTGAGAAGCTGCAATTTCAACAGCTTCTTCCCATTGTTCCTCTTCTATTAGTGTTAAAAACTTTTTAGATCCTGCTACATTACAGCGTTCCCCAACTATCATAAGACGATTTTCTTTATCAATTGATTCTAAACCACTTAAGGATAATTTGTTTACCTCTATTTGTTTTCTTGGATGACATATAAGATTATTAGCTTTATCCCTTTTAAGTAGGAATTTATGTAGTGTTTCAATATGTTCACCGGTTGTTCCACAACAACCACCTATAATGTTTACTTTACCTTTCTCCAAAAGATTTGATAGCAAATTTACCATCTCTGTGGGTGTTTGAGCATAGCTACCATCAGGTAGAGGCAATCCTGCATTGGGATGAGCAGATACTCTAAAGGGTGATATTTTAGATAGCTTTTCAATAAGTGGTAACATTTCTTTAGCACCCATAGAACAGTTTATTCCCAAAGAAAATAGCTTATAAGAAGAAAGAGAGGTAACAAAGGCTTCTAAGGTTTGACCTGATAAAGTATGTGCACTTGAATCACTCAATGTAACACTAACCATAATTGGTTTAGTAATTTGTGTTTCTTCTTCTGCCTGTCTAATACCTTCTAAAGCAGCCTTACATATTAAGGAATCAAATACTGTTTCAATTAATAGAATATTAACACCAGTTTCTAAAAGTACAGAAGCTTGTTCTTTATAGGCTGCTACAAAATCATCAAAAACAAAAGATCTAGAACATACATCATCACTATCTGTTGAAAAAGATAACATCTTACTAGTAGGACCAACACTTCCGGCAATAAAAACATATTTAGATTCTTCATTAGCTTCAGCCATTTCTGCAGCAGCTTTTGCACACTCAACTGCAGCTTGGTTTATTTCTGCTACATAATCTTGAAGCCCATACTCTGCTAAATTTATTCTATTAGCACAGAAGGTATTTGTTGTAATAATTTCAGAACCAGCATTTAAAAATTCATTATGTATATCAAAAATAACATCAGGACGATTTATATTAAGAAGTTCACTTAACCCTGGATATTCAATATCTTGTTCATTTAATTCTTTGGTAGAAAAATCACTTGAGTCTAAATGCTTTTGTTGAACTAAAGTGCCCATTGCACCATCAAGTAAAAGTATTCTTTCATCTGCTAATTTATTTAAGTATTCATATCTAGTCATAATAGCCCTCTAATTTACATATGTAGGAAAAATTGGTTTAT
>JAENWY010000329.1 GCA_016649775.1 Spirochaetaceae bacterium | reverse complement strand
TTGTATTTTGTTGATTAATTTACTTTCATTTTCTGTAGAAGCTTTATTTTTTGAACTACATCCTGTAAATAGCATTGATACTGTTACAATTATGATAATACTAAATATTGAAAACTGTTTTTTGTTCATAATAATCCTCCTTCTTCTATGTTCTTTGATTTTCTCTTGATACCTCACTCATTCTTAGTATTTCATTATGTTAAAAAGAAACCATTTAGATAAATTTATAATTTCTGCAAAGAAATGGGCATAGGCAGGTGCGTTTAACAGACTGACTGTCTATTGTTAAAATATGGTTACTTTAGGTACCCGCAATTACTCTGGTAACTTACCCTTCTATGTCTCACAGGATCTATGTCCTCAATTCCTTCGTTCCGTTTATCCAAGAGGCGGATGTCAGTAAATGCTCGTATACCGGGTCTATGCCCTTATGGAGGTTTATAAACACTGACTAATCCAAGTTTCTTTTTTTCAAAGATCAATACCAAATTTCATGAATTATTTCTATTTTTCCACATTTTATAGCTCAAGGATTAGCTTTTGATTAGCTGTGGATAAGTTTAAGATAAATCTTAATTATATTGTATTGTGGATAAGTTTATTAAACCGCTTCCTTTAATTGTAGATATGATATATCTTTTATTAGTTTTTGTGGATTATATTCAACCTGTTTTATCATAATTGTATATAAAATCCTTATTAGCTTACAACACAACAGTATCAATGATTGTTTCTTCTGCAACGGGTTGTCTTTTCTGTTTTTGTAGTGTTCATGTAGCATCTTAAACTCTGGATTTTTAGCAACTAAAGGCATCATTACCTTGAACAGCAGTGCTCGAAGCCTTGACCGTCCTCTTTTACTTATACTTGTTTTACCTTTATGTTTACCTGAACTATTCTCAATTAAATTCAAGCCAGCAAGTTTTTGTATTTGATTTGGATGTGTGAATCTTTTAATATCACCAACCTCAGCGATAAAGCCAGCAGCAGTGATTATACCTACACCTTTAATGGTTATAACTTCTTTGGCTCCTGGTATTTGCAAAGTCAATTCTTCAATTTCTAAATCTAACTGTTCAAGCTGACTAATAAATAAATTATATTGTTGTAAATTAACTATAAGCTCTTTTTCAGCCATTCTAAGACCATCCTTTATTCCAATAGAAATCTTAGCTGCCTCTACAAGCCTTACAGCTCTTTGATTGCCTACTGCACGTTTAACTTCTTTTCTCCATGCAACAACTATTTGTTGAACACCTGTTGATAAAACTTTTTTTGGTGTTGGAAATTCATTTAAAGTTATCAATGCTGCTTTACCTTCCCAATCAGCAAAAACATCATTAAACTCTGGAAAGTATTTATCAAGCCATTGTGTCACTTTATTCTTTATTTTATTGAGATTTTTTCCAAGACCTTCTCTCATATCCATAGCTACTCTTAATTCACTGTAAATCCCTTCGGGAATATAAGGTTCAAAATATCTACCGTCAATTACTAACTTGGCAATTGTTTTAGGATCTTTAATATCATTCTTAGTTTGAGAATTATCATCAAGTTCCTTGCTTCGCTTAACATGAAATGGATTTACAAGAACTAGCTTCACTCCTAAATCCTTTAGAAAGTGGCCTAGATTAAACCAATAATGTCCGGTAGGCTCCATTCCAACAACTATATTATTTTTTTGCTTCTGATTGGCCAATGATTTTACCCAGTCCTCAAATATCCTAAAACCTTCAGCAGTATTTTCAAAGGATCTTACTTTTCCTAGTTCAATACCTCTGTAGTCAAATGCCCTCGCATATTGAACGCTCTTTGCGATATCGATTCCTATGACTAAAGTTCTTTCTGTTATTGACATAATCTTTTCATTTTGTGTATAATTCATATTGAGTACCACCACTGATAATTATAAATTAGGGATAAAAGTTGCAACTGTTATACCCTGTATTTTATCAGTAGGTGCTCTTTTTTTCAAAACTCATTTTAATTCATAACAGGAATGCTCCTTCACTGGAATGGATATATTAAAGCAAGCTC
>JAENWY010000058.1 GCA_016649775.1 Spirochaetaceae bacterium | reverse complement strand
CTTGCTTTATACTATTTAATAATGCTTGCTTTCTCATTGTCTTTAAACTAGGAATCATATCGTTAATGCCCATAAATACATTAGAATAGGTTAAATCTACATTATCGACAAGATCTTCATAATTTGATTTACTTATTGATTCATATGGTTTATCTGCTTTATTTGAATTAAATGTGAGACAACTACTAAATAGTGTAGTACCTGATAAAATTTAAAGAAAGAATTTTTTCATATTGCTCCTATAAAAATAGAAGCCTTCATTATAAAAATAACAAAGGCTTTAAGATGAAATAAATATAATTTATATACTATATAATGCCGTTTGCTAATAAATTATCAAAAGATTCTGCCATTTTATCATTAGCTGCTTGAGCAGCATCATTTTGAACAAATTCTTTTTTTGCTTCATTACTTATTGCAGAAAAAGCTTGTTCTAAATTTGCTTTTGGCATTTTGCTGAGTACACACACTGCACCATTATCTAATACTTTAATCTTTTCTCTTTGAACACCAACTAGATTTGCCTCAGTTGTTTGAAGTGCAAATGCTTCAAATGCATCAATGTTTTGTCTATTATCAACTTCACCGGCATCATTAATGTAGTTTTTTACAACTTCTTTTACACTTGTAGAAATCTGTTCAGCTAATTGCGTTTTAGCATTAAATTCTGCTCTTTTAATTGCTGTTTGAACATTACTAGCTTCTCCATAACCTGCACAATAAACATAAGTATCGTCTGTTGGTAATGTTAAAAACCAATCTGGGTAAAATGACTGAGACTCTTGTATAACCGGTGTTGCCTTGTCCTCGCTAAATGATTTGCATGAATTTAAACTAAATAACATAGTTATAGATAAAACAGCTAATAAGATTTTTTTCATTTTTTTCTCCTAAATAATAAGTACATAAATTATATAATTTATTTATAAATTATAAATATTCTATAGCGAAATTGTAGAATAATCAATTTAATAATAGCTCTTTAAAATTTTCTATATATTATAGAACTAGAATTTTATAAATAGACTTTAGTCTTTTAGTTTAAAATGAAGTAACACTGGTTGATGATCACTATATAGATAATTATTTTCAATATTAGTTGAATATGCTTCTATATTGTCCGAAATTATAAAACCATCAATAACTGTCGTATAATTAACGTCTTTAACATATGGTAAATCTGTAGATCTACAGGTGGCTACTTCTAATTCATTTTCTGCACTGCATATTCTCATATAAGGATCTAAATTATTATTGGTTAATAAACTTACCCAACTTGGAATCTCCTGTTCAGATTTAAAGGCTGTCAGTACTTCTTTTCCTAAGGCTTGGTTAAAATCCCCACCAACTATAACAAAGTTGCCCTTATTATATTCTTCTCTCATATATTTATTAAGTAGTGCTAATTGCTTAGCTCTAATTATTCCACCTTCATCGTAGGCACTCATATGTGTGTTTATTAGAGATAATTGCTTACCATTTTTAACATTTATATATGTAACTGAGAAACATCTATCTAAATCAAAATACTTTGCAGGAAATTCATCCGATACTGGATAGCTTTTTCTAATAGCGTTGTCTATTTTAGCTTTGGAAAGTGTTAATATTCCAGCATTTGCAATTCCGTGAGGATTATTGGGAGGTAATATACTATAAAAGGAGTGAAAATTAACTGCATAATCGCTACTCATATTATTAAAAGCATTTTTTATAGCTTCAACTTGGTTTATTTTGAAAGATCTTGTACTATCTGTATCAACTTCTTGGAAAAGAGCAAAGGTTGGATCTAAATCTAAAATTGTATTAATTACTCCAATTGTGTTTTTATTAACATCTTCTTTAGAAAATCCTGTTCCATATTTACCTCGAACAGAGGTACCATCTTTCATAACTCCTGAATCCATAAAGAAACTGTAGTTAGGACTATATGCTCCAAAACCAATATTGTAGGTTGACGCTGTATATGTAGTATTATTTTCTAAAGTTTCTATAGACGCAATAGAATTATTATTGATAGTTAATTTCTGATTATCGGGTATTCGAGAATATTGTGTCATTACATATAATACATATGCTCCGACAATTACTAATATGATGACTAATAATAGTAGAATAAATTTAAGGGCTTTAGTTAAATATTTCATAATATTATCTTAGCACTTTTTATGGAGTATAGCAAATAAAAGTTAACATATAAGTGAGATAATATTATAAAAATTCAATGCTCACAACTTAAGGAATAACTGGTAAGTCTTTTATGCAATAACCAATTATTCATTGCTTTAATGTAGGATATCTATCCTAAGAAACACGCGTAATGAGCTTAAGTTGTGAACATTGATAAAAATTTATAAAATATCTGGAGTATATATAAATGTTATATTTGAATATTATTTATGATATTTTTTTTTACTGTTATTTGTTGGTGGGGTAAAAACAAAAATATCAATTAATTCCAGGGTTTTTTTATCTCTGATTAAGATGAATAGTAAATATAAAATTGATAATCATAAACTGACATTTTAGAGATGAGATTAATTTATTAATTGTATATTTAACTCTTATATGTTACTTTATATTATCAAAATCAAATAATAAGGAAGAATATTATGTCTGACAAAATTAAATTTGTATGTCCGAAATGTAGATGTGAACATTATGAAAGTGATAATTTGCAAGCTACTGGTGGAAATTTTGCAAAAATATTTGATGTTCAGAACAAAAAATTTATTACAATTTCTTGTTCAAATTGTGGTTATACGGAATTGTATAAAAAACAAAGTTCAACAGGTATGAATATACTAGACTTTTTTATTAACTAAACTTTAGGAAAACAAATGATTGGATTTTTTATTAGAAAAGCATTTTTTGATGCTTGGGATAACCTAATTGGACTAGTAGTTTCAAATTTAGGTTTTATTGTTATATTTGTTCTTTTCTTTTTAGATCTAGGACAATATGTTGGCGTTCAATCTATTAATTATTTAATTATGATTATAGCTCTTATGGCTCTTTCCTTTCATAATATAGGTATTGCAAAAACAACATTTGCCTACAGTAATTATAAAAGAGATGGCTTTGATGGTTATAAAGATGGATTAAGATTATTCTGGAGACATGGACTGGCTTTATTTGGAATTAATATTTTCTTAGCTTTTTTGGGATTACTTGTTATTCCTTTTTATTATTCAATGGGTAATATTGTTGGTTTAGTAATTTCAATTCTATTATGTTGGGTTTTTTTCACTTTTATGTTAGCTATGCAATATTTCCTTCCCTTAATGGTAAACTTCACCGGTGATAGACCAATGAAGACCTTAAAAAAATGTTTTATCATGTCTATTGGTAATTTAGGAACTTCTATTTTCCTACTATTTTTTAATGGTATTCAAATAGCACTATCGATTGTAACAGCTGGTTTATTATTTAATGGTAGTGGTATCATGTTAGCTAATATGGATGCATTTAAAATATTATTATTACGTATTAATTATTTAGAGGACCATGGAGATGAATCTATTAAACATCTACCATGGGAAGATATTCTTTATGATGAAAAAGAATCTGTTGGAGAAAGAACCATAAAGGGTATGATTTTCCCTTGGAAAGATTAAAAAATGGCAACTGAAATTGAATTGAAAGCACATGTTAATGATGTGGATAAAATTCTTTCAAGTATTAGAAACACTCTTGGTATTTCTCAAGAGTGTTTTCAAGAAAAAAAGGATATATATTTAATGAATGAGATTGATAAACCTGTAGTTCGATGTAGATTGGAAAAAAAAGGATTAGATAAAAATAATCTAAAAGCTTCTCTATTAATTACAGTTAAAAATAAAGAATTATCTGGTAAAATTGAAGAGAATAATGAATTTGAAATTGATAGTGATGCTCATAATTTTGAAACTTCAATTGAATTATTTAAGGCTCTTGGATATAGAGAAACCTTATTAAAAGAAAAAACAGGTTATTCTTTTATGTTAGATAAATATCAATTTCCTCTTCATGTAGAGGTTCTAGAGGTTAAACCTTTAGGATGGTTTTTAGAAATCGAATTTAGTATAAAAGAGCAATTAAGTGTATTTGGAGTAAGTGCCCTTAAAGATGATTTATTAGATGCTCTAGCATTATTTGGTATTTCTCAAGATAAAATTGAGGGTAAATTTTATAGAGATTTATTAAATCAAGCGCGATTAAAAACAAAAGGAAATTAATTATGGAATTAAGAGCCTCACATATATTAGTAAAAGACAAATCTCTTGCAGATGAAATAGCTAAAAAAGCAAAGGGTGGTGAATCCTTTGTTGCTCTTGCAAAAAAATATTCATCGTGTCCTTCTAAATCTAAGGGTGGAGATCTTGGTTGGTTTAAAAGCGGTCAAATGGTTCCTGCTTTTGAAAGAGCAGTTATGAAGATGCCAAACGGTAAAATTAGTGATCCTGTTAGAACTCAATTTGGATATCATATAATTAAGAAAACAGGAGTAAGAGATTAAGATGAGCTATAAAGATATTGTAATTTTTACAGATGGCGGGTGTAGTGGAAATCCTGGTGTTGGTGGCTGGGCTTTTGTTATGAGTGCAGATAATAAATTTGTAACAGAGCAAAGTGGTGGTAGTAAATTTACAACAAATAATAAAATGGAATTAACAGCTGTTATTAATGCCCTAAAAACTTGCCTTGTTACTGGTTGTGATACAATCATAATTAATACAGATAGCCAATATGTTAAAAATGGTATTACTTCTTGGGTTATTAACTGGAAGAAAAATGGTTGGAAAACTGCAACCAAACAACCAGTTAAAAATAAAGAATTGTGGGTTGAATTAGATAGTTTAAATTGTCAATTACCTGTTAAATATAAATGGGTTAAGGGTCATGCCGGCATTGAGTTAAATGAAAGATGTGATACCTTAGTTGGGCTTGAAATGGATAAAATGAAATTAGGTTAAGGAAATTATGTGTTATAATAAAGAGACAAAAACATCTTTGTTTAAGTTGTTTTTTACGTTTGCGTCCATAGGTGCTCTTACTTTTGGTGGTGGCTATGCCATGTTACCTTTTCTAGAAAGAGAGGTTGTTGCTAAAAATCAATGGGCTTCTGAAACCCAGATATTAGATTATTATTCTCTATCTCAATGTACACCTGGTATAATAGCTGTAAATGTTTCAACATTTATAGGTTATAAAGAAAGGGGTATTAAGGGAGCAGTAGCTGCTACTTTAGGTATGATATTCCCTTCGTTGATTATTATTACAGCAATAGCTGCAATACTTTCAAATTTTAGTGATAATATTTATGTAGTTAGAGCTTTTAGTGGAATTAGAGTGGCCGTTTGTGCCCTGATACTACAGTCTATTATTAAGCTTTCTAATAAAAGTATTATAGATAAAGTAAGTCTATTGATATTTATATTAATACTAATAACTCTTTTTATTTTTAAAATATCTACAATACTAATTGTAGTTATAGGTATTGTAGTTGGTCTTATTTCAAGTAGTCTTTTAAATAGATCTGATAGAAACAAAATAGATGAGGTAAATAATTAATGTTATATTTATCTCTTTTTTGGGAGTTTTTTAAAATAGGTCTATTTGCACTTGGGGGAGGATTAGCAACAATTCCTTTCTTATATCAATTAACAATAAATTTTCCAACTTGGATTTCTAATGCAGATGTTGCTAATATGATTGCAATATCACAATCTACCCCAGGCCCTATGGGCGTTAATATGGCCACCTATACCGGTTTTAAAGTAATAGGAATATTGGGTGGATTAACTGCAACTATAGGCCTTGTCAGTCCTAGTGTTTTAATAGTAATTCTTATTTCAAAGTTTTTAAAACATTTTGATCAAAAATGGTATGTAAAGGACAGCTTTTATGGACTTAGACCTACAGTACTAGCTTTAATTACTTATGCTGTAAGTAATATTTTTGCATTAAGTCTGTTTAATTACACAAAAATTAGAGTAGTTGAATCAATTATTTTCTTAGCAATATTTATTTTATATCGCAAGTTTGAAAAGATTCATCCAATAATCTGGATATTAGTTGGCGCAATTCTTGGTATTGTGTTAAAATTACCTAAATAAATCAATGTTCACAACTTAAGCTTATTACGCGTGTTTCTGAGGATAGATATCCTACATTAAAGCAATGAATAATAGGTTATTACGTAAAAGACTTATCAGTTATTCCTTAAGTTGTGAGCATTGTAAATAAATAGTTAAATTATGGAGGAATAATATGAATAAAGTTATCAAACAATTGTTAAATAGAAGATCGGTAAGAGCATTTGATACAAAAGATATTAATAAAGAAGATTTATCTCTAATAAAGCAAAGTATTTTAAGAGCTCCTACTGCAGGTAATATGTGCTTTTACAGTGTCATTATTGTAAATGATCAATATAAAAAAGATGAATTATCACTTCTTTGTGATAATCAACCAATGATTGCTAAAGCTCCTCTGGTAATGGTATTCCTAGCTGATATGCAAAAGCATATGGATTATTTTAAATATAGTAATTGTGAAGAGAAATCGAAAATACCAAATCGATTACCCGGTCTTGGTGATTTTCATCTTGCTATGCAAGATGCTATTGTTGCCGCTCAAAGTGCAGTTGTAGCAGCTGATTCTCTGAATATCGGTTCCTGTTATATTGGTGATATTGTTGAAAATTTTGAAAGAGTTCAAAGTCTATTAGCACTACCAAATCATGCCGTTCCTGCAGCTATGCTAATTATGGGTTATAAGAAAGATAATAAAGAAAAAA
This sequence comes from Spirochaetaceae bacterium, assembly GCA_016649775.1. Lineage (GTDB taxonomy): Bacteria > Spirochaetota > Spirochaetia > Sphaerochaetales > Sphaerochaetaceae > Pleomorphochaeta. Next base: position 3,765 of record JAENWY010000058.1, on the reverse strand, counting down.
AATTACTTGATAGATGTGATATAGATGCACTCTTTATGGAAGATTCTTATAAGTCTAAAAGTAAAGAGGAATTAGATGTTGAGTGGAGTAAACCACTTGAACATCTTAAGAAAACGAATAGAGTTCCTTATGAAGATGCAACAATGGCTGACTGTTTTTACACTAAAAAATATACTTCAACTTTTATGGAAGAAATGAATAGGTCTACTTCTGTATTTATAAATAAATGGTTAGATAAATGATAAAGTTTATGTATAAAAATATTAAAAATTTAGTTATATTTCAAATAATGTTTAGCTTAATTGTTTATTCAATTTTAACACCTTTTTTGAAATGGCTATTTAAATTAAGTATTCTATCTTGTGGAATTAATAATTTAACACAAGAATATTTTTTTATATATCTTAGAAATCCTTTAGCAATGATAATTGCTTTAGGAATACTATTTATAATGGCAATTATAACGCTTTTTTATTTTAATGCGTTAATTGTATTTTATACAGCTTCTAAACAAAATAGAAAAATTGGTTTATATTCATTTATTGTAACAACTTATAAAACTAGTACAGGTATTATAAAGATAAGAAATATCAAATTATTTCTATTTATAGCCTTTGTTGTTCCTTACGTTGGTTTAGTATTTAAAAATCCAATTATTAAAGATATAAGTGTTCCTCATTTTGTGATTGATTCATTTTCTGAGAATCATTTTTTATTAATTCCTTTTTTATCTCTATCTTTATATTTATTAGTATATGCATGGAATGGACTTTTTTTATTTTATTATATGTATACAAATAAGTTTAAATATAATGAAGCTATGAGTTGTAGTAAATATCTTGTATCTAATAATAAAAAAGCTATTCTTATAGCTTTTTTAAAGATAATTATATTAGCCGTAATAATTACTGTATTTCGAATAGGAATTCAATATGCATTTTATGGTATTTGTACAATATTCTCTAAAGGAATTATGTTTAAAATATTTACAACTGTCTTTTCCTTAATTCGATTGCTTATGATTGTAATCTTTCAGATAGTTACAGGTGTTTATGCTATCTATCAACTGGGAGAAATTTTTTATACTTATGAAGAATTACCAGAGATTAAATATGAGGAAGATAGATTTCATAAGATTCCTTTATACTTAAAAATAATCTTAGTTGTTGTTAGTTCATTAATTCTAAGTACTTCCGGAGTATTTTTTGTTTATCAAGAGGCAATACCAAATATAAGTATAATTGCACATAGAGGTGCTAGTGAAGAAGAGCTTGAGAATACTCAAGAAGCCTTTCTAAGGGCTCAGGACGAAGGTGCTAATATTATGGAGCTAGATGTTAGATTAACAAAAGATAAACAACTGGTAATCTTTCACGATGAATCCTTATCTAGATTGGGTGGAATTAATAGAGAGATAAATAAACTAACATATGACGAAATAAAAAATATTAATATTCATAATAAAGCTTTAAGTAAAACAGGTCATATTATGTTATTAAAAGATTTATTACCCTTAATTAGTCCAGATGTTAAACTTTTAATCGAAATAAAGCAAAGTGACAATGATGGTATTGAAGTGGCTGATTTACTAGAACCAATTATTAGGTACTACCCACGTTTTATGGTAGGTTGCCTTGAAGGTGAAGTCTTAGCAGAAATTAAAAAGAATAATCCCTTTAGAACTACTGTTTATTTTCTAGCAATGACCTTCGGAAATTGGGATAAATCTGATTATGTTGATGTATATAATATTGAACAGGGTTTTGTAAATAAAGCAACTGTTGATAAAATTCATAAGCGAGATAAGAAAATATATGTTTGGACAGTTAATACTGAGGATCAATTTTATAAATTTCAGAATTTACGTGTTGATGGTATGTTAACTAATTACTCAGCTGAAATGGTTTCGCTAAATAATTCTTCACAATTGGATTTTAATAAGAACCATCTAATGAGTTTTTTCCAAATAACCAATTAAAAAAAATTTATACAATAATTTATTAATGATTACCTAATGGAGTTTTATTTGAAAAAGAAAATATTGTTAAGTCTAGTATTATTAGGATTTTGTATCTTAAATATTTTTGCCTATGGAAATACTAGCTTATTTAATAGTACTAAAGACATTAGAGTGATATCAACTGAGCATTTTAACATCATTTATAACAATCAAAGTAGCCTATTAGCAAAAGATATTTATCAAAATTGTGAAGATCTTTTTAATGATATTTGTGATAACTTTGATTTTTCAATTGATCATAGCTTTAACGTTGTCGTTACTGCAGATATTCAACAATTTAACTCTTATTTCGCTTCTTTTCCTAATGAAATAGTAATTTTTGATACAGTGACTACAAACAATTATTATAATTATTTTTATGATCATTTTATGTTGAATGTATTTAAGCATGAGTTAACTCATGCTCTTTCACTAACAGATGATAATAAGTTTATTACCAATATTTTTGGTAAGTTATTCTCCCCTGCTAATATTTTTTTAACTTCTTTCCAGAAAGAAGGTATTACTGTAAATTCAGAAAGCCAAGATGGACAAGGTCGATTAAATAATCCCTCTTATGATGCGCTTTTATATGAATCAAAAATAGAAGGTAATTTTCCCTCCTATTTTGATGTTCAAGGACTACGTGATATTCCATCAAATGCTAATTATTATTTGTTTGGTGCATATTTTTATCAATATTTAATTGATACTTATGGTGTTGAAAATTTTAATAAGTATTGGGAAATGAATTCTAATTGGAATGTGTTTTTGATTTTCCCTAATTATTCTTTTAAGAAAGTATATAATATTACAATTGAACAAGCTTGGAAAGCTTTTGAAAATTCTATTGAAGATATTTCAATAAATTATTCAATTGATATAAAGACTATAGAAAACATATATCCTAAATATATTGTAGGTAGTGGTACTAATGTATTTATAGGTGACTATTTTCAAAATAATACAGAAAAATTTGATAAAGAGAATTTTAAATTATCATCATATTCTTCTTCCTTTGCGGATTTAGGTGAAATCACAGCTAATAAAGATACTATAGTACTTTCTAAATATAATAATTCAGCACAACCTCTAACATATACAAGAGTTGTTAATCAAAATGGAAGTTACACCTATGATATTGACAGTTTTAGATTAGCTATACTACTAGATTCAACTACTCTTGTGGGTGTTAAAAATGAGGGTGAAATTGAATATTTGCAATGGATTGACACAAACAATTTAAAAGTTATGAAAACCTTTAACCTTAAAGACAATGAAGCTGTTCAAAACATAGCTGTAAATAGTTCTAATGATATAGTATTTACCTCAAGAATAGGGGAAAGTAATTATCTATCAATTCTTTCGGCTAAAAAAAGAGTCTTATATAAATTGGGAGAGAGAGTCTCTATTGAAGGCTTAAATATTTATCAGGACAAAGCCGTATTAACTACTATAAGAGATGGAGAGCTTGCACGATTAACTCTAATTGACTTAGCATCAGGTCGTATGGATTATATGGACTCTAATATACTCGGTGGAGTGTATTCTCCTACAATGCTAGATGATAACACTATATTATTTATATCTAAGTATTATGATAGAAGTAACCTATCTGTTTTATATGTTAATGATATTAATTTTAATACAGTTTATCTTGAAAAAAGCTTAAGTGAAAATTTACCTAAAAAACAAAGTAAAGTAACTATAGATGGATTTCGAAAATATAATCCTTTAGATTTTATTTTCGATGATAAACTCTTTAT
>JAENWY010000306.1 GCA_016649775.1 Spirochaetaceae bacterium | reverse complement strand
TAGTTAAGATTTGGGTGTATAAATATAATATATTTGGTTTTACAAGGTGAGAAGCAACCTATTTTATACGTTCTTTGTGAAAATGAAAGCAATTATGAAAAGTTCTTAAAAGCTTTAAAAGTTATTCATAATAATTATAAAGACCATATAAGTGTGGAGTCTTTTGACTTTTGTAAAATTTTTAAATCTTTAACAGGTGTAACTTCTAGTATAATAAAATCACAAAGTTTATAATACTTGAAAAAAAGGGAGATTTAAAATTTATGAAAATTGTGGATATGCACTGTGATACTATTGTTCAAATGTATAATACAAATCAGCATTTAAATACAAATAATTTGCATATAGATTTAGAAAAAATGAAAAAAGGAGATTACCTTCTTCAAAATATGGCTATTTTTTTAGATTGTAGAAAAGTTGATCAGATGCCTAAATTAGCTAAAGATATAATTAATTTTTATAATCAAGAAACTTCTATTAATAATATTAATAGAGTCTATAAATATTCAGATATAAAAATGAATCAAATAAATACAATGTTAACTATAGAAGATAGTGCAATTGTTCCATATCAAGAGTTAAAAGAGTTTCATGATCTAGGAGTTAGAATGATTACTCTAACTTGGAACTATATCAATGAGGTTGGATATCCTAACTTAGATGGTGATAATTTAAAAACAAAAGATGATTTAAGAAGGGTTGATAATTTAAATGGTTTAAAACCTCATGGCATTGATTATATAAAAAAAATGGAAGATTTAAATATAATAATTGATGTATCTCATGGTTCTAATAAAATAGTTGAAGATGTTCTTCTCAATACTAAAAAGCCTTTTGTAGCAAGTCATTCGAATTGTTTTAGTGTAACAGAAGTCGGTAGAAATCTTAATGATAACTTACTTGAAAAGTTGATTCAAAGAGAGTGTGTAATTGGAATTAATTTCTGTAGTGAATTTATTAGTGATAGAAATGATAAAGTATCTACTATTGCAGATATTATTAAACATATTGATTACATGTTAGATTTAGGTGGCGAAAACTCAATTGGTTTTGGAGCAGATTTAGATGGTATCAATTCCAAATTAGAAATTAAAGATTCAAGTAATATGCAAGAAATTGTAAATGCTTTAGAAAAAAGATATTCCAAAAGCCTTGTAAGAAAAATATGTAGTGAGAATGTTTTATCTATGTATGAAAAAGTTTTAGAATAAGAGTAAATTATGGGGGACAGACCAATTTTACATAATTATCAACTCTAGATGAGAATCTTTTTGAATTATCCATAATAATAATCCCTTAATTTGGTTTTGTTAATCAATATGAGATTTTAAGGGGTTTATTGCAAGTTTAAATTAACTATTTGTTCGATATGAAATCAATTATATTGAAATATTATCTTTATTAATACACATATTAATACACATATTAAATTTTCAAATATTTTTAGTAATTCCAAATATTTAGTTTATTAAAATAATTTTTGGTAGTAAATAATTGGCACTATTAGAATTATAATTATTATCTATATAGTTATAGTTTCCAGTTTAAAAATAGGTATTTATACAAATAAATATATAAGATATACTTAACTTATGAATACTTTTATATCAGCCTTGCTATTAGGTTTATCATTAATTTTAGCCATAGGTGCACAAAATGCATTTGTTTTAAAACAAGGTCTTAAAAAACAATATGTTTTTATGATCTGCTTGATATGTGGCTTATCAGATGCAATTTTAATAACACTAGGGGTCTCTGGTTTTGGAGTAATAATACAAAAGTTCCCTTTAGTTATAACATTCTCTAAATATGGGGGTTTTCTATTTTTAACTATTTATGCAATACGAAGTATATATTCTTCTATTACAAAAACTGAAACTATAGATACAAATACAGATATAAAAGCAACTAGAGTAAAGTCTGCTCTTATTTGTCTGGCTTTAACTTGGCTCAACCCCCATGTATATCTTGATACGGTAATACTATTAGGGTCTGTATCTACTCAGTTTCCTGAACAAAAGTTACAGTTTACTCTTGGTGCAATTTCAGCTTCTTTTATATTCTTTTTCTCTTTAGGTTATGGCTCTAGATTCTTAACACCTCTTTTTAAAAAACCTAAGTCATGGAAGGTATTAGATTTTATAATTGGTATTATTATGCTATCAATAGCTATAAAATTATTATTGATGAAATAACTCTTTCAAAATTTATAATCGTGAATTAAAAAGGTAAACGCATTTCTTTAATTTTCTTTTGTTGCAGTTAATATTACAAACTAGCTAGTTGCATTTAGTATAGCAAACTGTTTTATGTCTTACTATTGATTTCTGCGTAAATGAGTTTATTCTAAATATAAGATTGTTGGCTTAATTTAT
>JAENWY010000299.1 GCA_016649775.1 Spirochaetaceae bacterium | reverse complement strand
TGCTCTATTTCACATACAGTATATATGGTACCTGGAAAATCCTTTGTATTAGAAAAATCATTAATTATATTGTTCACTCTAGTATAAACATCTTCAGATATGGTAACATTTGCCATGTGGTTAGCCTCTTTTATTTGGTGTAGTTACCTTTATAATAATTGAGACTGCCACTTTTTTCTACTCTAAATTTTAAACTTAATTTTTATATGTGTTATCTAACTTTCCCGACAAGTAATCCACAGGGCCCTAATTTTTATTGGAAATAATTAGCTAAATGCTTATATTACATATACTTAAAGTCTGATTTATGCTATATTAAATGCATGGATAAAGAAGAAGAGATAGCTAAATTACAGAAGAAAATAGAAGAGTTAGAATCTCGTATTGAAAATGATGCTATTGAAATAGCTCGTTGGAAAGATTTGTATTTTAGTGAAAAAGATAGACGTTATGGTAGAAAGTCTGAAAGTGATAGCGTCCCTAAGGGTATGCAAAAGTCTCTTTTTGATGAGATGGAAAATACTATTGAAGGTGATACACAAGATTCTGATCCTGATTTCAGTAAAAAAGATGATGAAAAAAAGAAAACTATAGTTAAATCTCATTCTAGAATCAAAGGTAAAAGAGCTAGTTTAACTCTTCCTGCTAATGCTCCAGTTATAGATATTTATCATGAAGTTGAAAAAACTAATTGTGAAATTTGTAATGCGGAGCTTACTGAAATTGGAGAGTTTGTAGAAGATAAGGTTACTTTTGTTCCAGCTAGATATGTAGTAGTAAGACATCATAGAAAACAACAAAGATGTTTAAACTGCCTTCCTCTTTAAGGAACTAATGAGATTATAACTGCTAATATGGATAACAACCTTTTAACTGGTACAATTTGTGAACCGAGCCTATTAGCTCACATCATTGTTCATAAAATGCAATTTGGTCTTCCTCTTTATCTTTACAGATTAGAACAAAAGCTAGTATTTCCTGATAATCAAAATATTTCTCGGCAGTTAATGTCAGCTTGGTCAATTACAACTTACAATAAGTTAAAAGGTTTAGAAGCTGCTTTTGAAAGAGCCCTTTATAAATCCACTATGTGGAATATTGACGAGACATCTCTGTTAAACATACATTCTAATAAAAAATCTAAAGTCCAGTTACAATATGATAGAGATATATTAACAATACAGGAAGATGGTAATAAGCAAAAACTATCAGATGAGTCAATAATCTCTATGGTAAAAGAAAGATATGAACAATATAAAAAAGATAGCCACAATACTATGAATTGCTTTATGATTGTAAGATCTGCTACAAACAAAGATGGTAGCAGAGGCCTTGTTATGTTCAATTATACTGAACATAGGACTAATGAGTATCTTGGTTCTTTTATAGGTGATTACAACGGTGTGTTACAATCAGATGGCTTAGCGGGTTATTCAAATGCAGCAAAGGATAAATCTTTTGTTCACCTAGGTTGTTTAATCCATTATCCGAGAAGTATAATTATCCAAGAAAATTTACTTAATGTCTCATAACAAAACAAATTATTAAAATTCTTCTTGAATAATGAATTACTCTATATACTGATAAAAAGTCATATTGGAGGTACTTTATGGATAAAGAAAAACTTAGAACCATATCTTTTGATGAGTTACTAACTGGGTTTATACTATTTTTGAAAAAGGAAAAATTGTACAATGTGTTTCGTCAAGTACAAATCCATAAAAACACCATTAGTTCTCCAACATTTCACCATGGAATTTCCAGTCTTTTATCATATTGATATTTTCATATCAATCAACCATCAACGAGTGGGTTAATCTCCAGTGGTTTTCCCCTGTTTTTATTAGATGTCCATAATGGATCAGTCGATCTTATGCTCCAAGTTCTAACACCCTCAACTTTTCAACAAATACCCATTTAAAGGCCTAAATTAGCTAATCCAATAATAAAGTTGAGGATAATAAATTAACGAATTCCAAATTTTTTAGCCAATTCTTTTTCTTTTCCTTCCCATAGTTTCATCTTACTTAATGGTATATCTGGTTGTATTGAATTTACAGCATCTTCTAATACTTTTTCTGCTATGTCAGAATACAAGAGAGTTGTATTTAAATTAGCGTGACCAAGTAAACGAGAAAAAACTTCCAAAGGAACACTTTCTTGATACCAGGCAGTTGCTGTGTATGCTCTAAAAAGATGTGGAAAAACTCTTATTGGCATTTCAGGACATTGAATTCTAGCACTATCAGCATATTGTTGAATGAATCTTTCAACTGTATTTTCACATTTGAGAGAATGTTCTATTTAAATACCATAGAAGATCTCTTCAATAGAGAAATAGTTGCATGGAGTATTGGTACAAGTCCTAATGCTAATTTATGTGTTTCAACTGTTATGGAGTTGAAAGAAGTTTTAGGATCTTTGAATGGAATTATACTTCATTCAGACATCGGTTCAACTTATCTAAGCTAC
>JAENWY010000008.1 GCA_016649775.1 Spirochaetaceae bacterium | reverse complement strand
TTATTGAAAAATAAAGGGATTTTATTATTAAAACCTCCAAAATTTCTTGTATCTAAATCACCAATCTTTTTGAGAAACGGGTTTATCTACTATTTTTTGTTTTTTTCAATTTCTTTAATACTTCCAGGAGGAGGTAACATAACAACATTTTCTCTAAGTAATTCATTATAAGGGTAATTTTCTGGTGAAGATACATGATTTTCTGTGGATATAATTAAAGCTTTTAAACTTTTTAGAACTTCATCAACAGATCTTCCAATTTCTTGAGGATAGTAAATCATTAAACGAATGATGCTATTTGGACCAATTATAAATATGGCTCTAACTTTATTAGTTACTTTTGCTTTATGAATAATTCCTAGCAGTTTATCTAGTATTCCAAGTTCATCACCATTAATTGGAAAAGGTACAGTTATCTCTAACTTCTCTTTAATCCATTCTGCCCATTTGATATGTGAAAATATTTGATCTATTGATAAACTAATTAACCAATTAATTCACAATTAAGTTTTTCATACTCTTATGTTTTTTATTAAAAACAACAAATTCTGTTGTACAAACATGTGTAAAATCTCCAGTATGTGAAAATAAAACAAACTATTTTCCTTTGTAATCAGAAGGCAAGTTAATAGTTCCATGACTGTTTTTCCACTAATCGGAGGTAATATACCCATTATTAGTGGAAATGTGTTATATCTTCTAAGTTTTTATCTCCTTATTTATTAGCATTAACTAACTATAAATCTTACATGGATATATTCCAAATATTAATTATGTATAAGATCATGTAAATTGAGGAGTAATCTAAAGAGGATTTAAAAAGTTGGAAGATTTCAATTTGGACGGGTGATAATAAATCAATATAAAAAAAGATCCTCAAAAATTGAGAATCTTTAATATGAGCGAAGAGGGATTTGAACCCCCGACCAGTTGCGTGTAAAGCAACCGCTCTCCCACTGAGCTATCCGCCCTTACATTCAGTAATTTATCACTTAACACTTTTCTTGTCAATTACATTTTTTAATTTATTTAAACAAAAAATTTATTTCATAAGTAATACTAATTAAACAATTTTTAAAACGGAAAAACTCAATTTAGAGCAATATATTTAACTTTTTGTTTGTTTAAATTAAAATAGAATGTGTTTTATTTTGGGAAATAAATAAAACATTCTGCCATAATAGCAATATTAGTTGTTAAGTATTAATTTAGTTTAAGATAAAAATTAAAATCATTAAAATGAGATCATATTTGATTAATATATTAAAATTAAATTTTGCATAAAATTAATCAAAAAATAAAGAGATAAAAAAAGATCCTCAAAAATTAAGAATCTTTATATGAGCGAAGAGGGATTTGAACCCCCGACCAGTTGCGTGTAAAGCAACCGCTCTCCCACTGAGCTATCCGCCCAACTCATTACTTGCAACAACTTATCATAAGAGAGATAAAGATGCAATATAAAAAATAATAAAAGTGATATTTTTATAGTAATCATAATATGATAATATAAAAATGCTTATAAAATCAAAAATATATATCAATTTAAATGATTTCTAAGGTGCAAATAATTAATACTTAAAACGAAAATAAGGATAAAAAAAGATTCCCAAAATTGAGAATCTTTATATGAGCGAAGAGGGATTTGAACCCCCGACCAGTTGCGTGTAAAGCAACCGCTCTCCCACTGAGCTATCCGCCCTAATATGATAGGTAATTTATCATTAAATATAACGCTTGTCAATAAAAATTAATAAAAATATCTTTTTGTGTTGATTTGAAGTGTGAGGTAAAGGAATAAAAGGAAAGGATACTGTAATTAGTACATAAAAGCTGAAAAATATAGGACACAAAGTGAATATTTCAATAAATATGGAAGAATTACTTTTTACTACATTCTGTTGATTCAATATCATTTTAATTTTGTAGAATTTAATATAATCCAATAAAAAATAGGTATTATACAAAAAATTTGCATGGATCACTTTTTTACCCTCGTTGCACTTCGATTGTAAATTCTAGCCTAAAAAATATAAGGGCTCTAGCATACTATAACTTTTCGGGTCTATTACTTCAGAAAATTGAGTTTATTTATGCCAGAGTCCCTATCCATATGTTTGTAAGATCTATTTTTTATCTTCTTGCGTTTTATTTTTTACTTTAGTTTTCTTTTCACTAAAGGAAAATGTGATTCGGTCAATGATTATAGCTAAGAATACAATAGATATTCCAGCTTCAAATCCACGACCAACTTCAATTCGTCCAATTGCAAGAAGTACTTCCATACCAAGACCTTTGGCTCCAATCATAGACCCAATTACAACCATAGAAAGTGCCATCATTGTGGTTTGGTTTATTCCAACCATTATAGTTGGTTTTGCAAGTGGAAGTTGAACATCATACAGTATTTGTCGTGATGTTGCTCCAAAGGCCTTTGCTGCTTCTACAGCTTCAACATCTACAGTTCTAATACCCACATTGGTTAATCTAATTACTGGTGGTACTGCATAGATAATGGTAGCAAACAATGATGGTACTTTTCCCATGCCAAAAAACATTAGTGCAGGAATAAGATATACGAATGAAGGCATTGTCTGCATTCCATCTAATATTGGTTTAAGTATTATCTCTGCTTGATTGTTTCTAGCCATTAATACGCCCATAGGGAGTCCTATAAGAAGGGCGAATACTACAGATGAAACAACAAGAGCAAGAGTTTGCATAGCTAACTCCCAATACCCAAAGAATCCTATTATCATCATGAGTGTCATAAAAAGTATACCTGTTTTAACACTTTTTATTAATTTCCAACCTGCAAGTCCTACTAAGAGAACTAAGACAAACCAAGGAATATATAAAAACACATCTTCAAAGGCCATAACTACTCGCAAAATAATTAAACCAACTACATCAAAAAACCCACCTAAGTGTGTTAATAGCCAGTCCATTAAATTATCGACAACTTCTGCCAATGGAATATTAATTATTTCAGGGAATTTAATCATTATTACCTCCATCTACAGAAATAGAATCAAATATAGATTCATTCGTAATTATTCCCAAAAGTCTATCTTTTTCGTCTACTACAGGAATCGCATAATGATTTTTTGGAGCAATTGTAAATAACTCTTCAATAATAACATCGGGATGTACTGATTCAACTTTTTCAATTGAAGTTAAAGGAATGGTTTTAAACTTTTCCTCAAGACTCAACAATCTTTCAAGTTCTTTTGCAGTCATAATACCTAAGAAAGTTTGTTTTTTATCAACAACATATCCCAATTTTTTCTTTTCCTTTTTCATTAGAGTAAGAGCAGTTCTAGGGCCTTCCCATGCATAGGTAATTACAGGTACATCACTCATGATACTACCTGCTGTTAATACTTTTGCGGGAGAAGCATCTTGAACAAATTCACTTACATACTCATCTGCAGGGTTACTTACAATATCTTCGGGTGTTCCAATTTGAACAACTTCTCCGTTACGTAAAATTGCAATTCTATCTCCTAATTTTAGGGCTTCATGCAAATCATGTGTAACAAAGATTATTGTTTTTTGAAGACGAGATTGTATTTCTACCAATTCATCTTGCATTTTTCTTCTAATTAGAGGATCAAGTCCACTAAAAGGTTCATCCATCAAGAGTATTTCAGGTTCATTAGCTAATGCCCGGGCTAACCCTACACGTTGCTGCATTCCTCCTGATAAACTTGTCGGATGGTAATCTTCCCATCCCTTCAAGCCAACAGTCTCAAGCACCTCTTGTGCTTTTTTATACCGCTCCTCTTTAGAGATGCCTTTAATTTTTAATCCAAATGCTGCATTATCGAGTACGCTCATGTGGGGAAGAAGACCATAGTGCTGGAAAACCATACCATAGGTCTTTCTTCTAAACTTCATGAGTTGTTCTGCATTCATTTTTGTAATATCGTTGCCGTTAATCTCAATAGACCCCTTAGTCGACTTTATGAGTCGAATAAGAGCCCTTATAAGGGTAGACTTGCCACTACCGGAGAGTCCCATAAGAATATAGAATTCCCCTTTTTTAATCTCTAAATTGATATCACGTAATCCAATAATACAACCAGTTTTATTTTGAATTTCTTCTTTACTTTTATCTCGAAGATCCGTTTGGAAAACCCTTTTGGGGTCTTTGCCATATATCTTCCATAAGTTTTTAATAACTATCTCTGTATTTTTTTCTTCTTCTTCCATTAAGATCCTCTTACAGTGCTTTTAAGGCACTCTTTACTTTACTTGCAACGTCACTAGAGACCCATTTAGTCCAAATGGCCTCTTTATTGTTAAGGAACCAGATTGCAGTTTCTTGAGAAGACCATCCGTTCTCATCCATTTTTGCCAAGAATTCATTATTATCAGCAACTGAAGTTGAATATTTTTTTAGTATTTCAACAATATCTGGAGCTTTGGTCATCATACTTTTATTAACAAGTATGTTTACAAGAGCTGGATCATATTCACTTCCTTTAAGACGAATCATATCAAGTCTTCCAAGAACTGATGTTGGTGCCCAATAATAGCCTATCCATGGTTCACCTTTTTTATAGGCTCCTACCATTGTACCTGCTAAAGCTGTACCACTACCAGTAATCGCAAGATTATAGGTTTCACCTAAGTTATTGTCTGCAAAAATCTTTTCACTAATTTTCATTTGTGACCAACCAGCAACTCCACCTAATATAACACCTTTTGAAGGGTCTTCTGGATCTGGAAAGAGGTAAGCATATTTTGGTAAATCAGAAACACTCTTTAAATCTGGTGCCGGTGCATCTGGTCCTTCAACTAAATAACGAGGAATCCACCAACCTTGAGGTGCGTCTGGCATATTCTGTCCAAGATCAAAAATATCTCCAGATGCAATACTTTTTTTGTATACTTCTGGAAAGTTTGAATGCCATGATTCCATATCAACATCTATGTCGCCCTGTTTCAATCCTGTAAGAATTGGTAGGGTATCACCAGGTATAAAATCTGCTTTATATCCTGTTAAACCATTTTCTATAATAAAGGCCATTATCCTATTGTGTACTTGGACAGAATCCCACGAAACATCCCCGAAAATAATTGTTTTTGTATCACTTTCAGTTTGTCCACTAGCGAATAAACTTCCTGTAGAAAATACAAATAAAGCTAAAGCAATTATGTATAATTTTTTCATTTTTTATCTCCTAAATTAATAAATTATGATTTTAATCATAGATAAAATTGTATATAAGTGTCAAGTGAATGATTTTTATTGTTCAATGTCAAATTATTTTACAAAATATATAATTTATTATACACTAAATAATTGATAAGAAAAGTACCTGCAATAGTATCCATTTTATAGTGAAAAATCAGATTTAATTCATAGGAATCATTGAAATAATAGCCAATAAAAATAATGTAATAGAGTAAATGTAGTAAACTAATCAATTTCTTTAATAAGCTAGTAAAGAACCATTTATTTTTTGTCTTTTTGGACCATATTTTACTCATATTTTGATTCATTTTTTTTGTAAAATTTATGTTTATCGATTGTAATACCGATTACTCTTTTTTCTAATCAAAAATGTAAACAATATTCATAAAAAAGACAAAAATTATTAAATTAATTTGGTTTAAAAAGAATAGCTAATTATTAAATTATATAGCAACAAATTTATAGAACTTTCTAAAATAATTCACTAGAATAAAAAAGCTTTTAGTAATAAAAAAATGGATAAGATTAAGTAGCTATTTAATAAAGAATCTTGGCTCTTCGTGATAATAACGGTAAGAATACTATATTTGAGGCTTATAAATTTGTATTAAATAAATTATGTTATTTTAAAATTTGCTAGAATATATTTATTTTTCCAAATTATATTTTAAAGTTTACACTCTTTGTATAAAAATCAGAGAAATAATAAAAATTTTTGAATAAATTAACACTATTTTATTATTGGAGTTATAGAATTTTGGATGATTTTAATAGAAAAATATGCCTATAAAGCCCTTGTCTTCCTTATATAGTAGATATTGAGAAAAAGTTTCAGTGGTCAAAATAAGTAATAAAAAAGTTAAATTGACTTTATGTATTATTTAAATATATTCTAAAAAAAACTTTTTTTTAAAAAAATATAAAAGAATTATTTAAGAACTAATGATTGTTTTTAAATTTGAAAGTTAAATTTTTCTCACCTAAAAAAATTAAATATTACAAAAAAATATTTTTATAAATTCATTGGATTTGTCAATTTACTATTCCTATAGTATATTTAATTTATTATTTGATAAAATTTAAATAATATATATTTTCAAGGAGTGCATTATGTCTTTATGTATAATGATTAAAGATCCTTATAGATTAGCATCTAATGGATTATTCACAGATTTAGAAATGTCTTTATGGAAGGATGCTAAAATAAATAATTATGCACCTTTATACCAATATTATTCAAATGATAAATACAAAAATTCTGTGGTAACAAAATCTCTTAAACCCATTTTAAATATTAATCCTGGTGATTACATTTATTTAAGAGTTAATAATTTGATAATGGCAAAAGGAAAGGCTATTGTAGTACCTACTCAGGATAGTGATTCTGTCATAAATGAAAATTTAGCATCTGTGGTTAATAATTCTACAAATTTGAATGGAAGAAATAGATTTAGAGCTGATTCTTGTCTTACTACGTTACAAAGCAGTGGAACTAATAATAGAAGAGGTAACTGGGTAATGCTTTTTGACGATGCACCTTGTTTCTTGCATTCCAGAGCTTTTGATAATCATTGGGGTCAACATATTTATGTAGAAAAGTGGGAAGAATTAGAAAGACCAGTTTTAGTAAAAGCTAATATGTTTATAAGTCCAAATAATAATTCTGCTATTAAAGAATTAAAAGAAGCTGCTACTGCATCTTTTAAATAAATTTTCTTATTCTACTGTACATTAATTAAATAAAGGAGTATATTCACCATGCTTCGATATAGCAAAATATGTTTGCTTTGATAGCTATAATTAATAAATTAGGAGAAATTAATTCATGAAAAAAAATTTTGTTTTATTAACACTATTATTTGCCATTTTTGTATCTGTAATATTTTCTGGAGGTAAAAGTGAAAAGAAAGCTTCCGAATATAAAATTAAAGATACTGTTAAATTGTGTATATCTTCTGAACCTGATTCATTAAATCCTTGGATTAGCGCGGCCTCTGATACATCAGCTATAATGGATAATGTATTTGAAGGTCTAATGGGCTTTAATGAAGAAGGTACTTTAGTACCACGTATTAGTTCAAGTTATACAGTTTCTACTGATGGACTTGTTTATACATTTAAAATTAGAGATGATGTATATTTTCACAATGGAAAACACTTAAGTAGTGCTGATGTACTGTACTCTTATCAATCCTTTTTAAAAGATGGGGGAAATGGTAATTATAGATTTCCATCAATTAGTAGCATAGCTGCTCCTGATGACTATACTTTTGTTGTCACTTTATCATCACCTTCTGCTTCTTTTTTAATTTCAACGGTTGAAGAGATTTTGCCAAAAGGCTATGACAAGCAAGCAACTTTACCAATTGGTACTGGTCCTTACAAGTTTGTAGAATATCAACCATCTCAGAAAATAGTATTTGAGGCTAACGAAAATTATTATGATAAGACAAGATTACCTTCTATAAAAAATGTAATTGTATATATAATGAGTGATTCTTCCTCTATTATTGCAGCTCTACAATCTAATCAATTAGATGCTGCAGAAATATCTTCAAATAATGCAGATTTACTAAGTGATAATTATAATGTTATCACAGGACCTAGAAACTTAGTCTCGGTACTTGTTTTAAACAATAAAATAGCTCCATTAGATAATGTAAAAGTTAGAACTGCCATTAATATGGCAATAAAAAAAGAAGATGTGGTTAATGGAGTGTTTGATGGATATGCTCAAGTAATAAACTCAAATATTTCTCCTGTATATAAAAAAGATTATAATAATGATTTATTAACAATTAATTCTTATGATTTGACTAAAGCAAAAGATTTGTTAAGCCAAGCAGGTTATCCTAATGGATTTGATTTGGAGATTACAATTCCATCTAACTATTGGCAACATGTAGATACTGCTCAAATTATTCAACAACAATTATTAAAAATTGGTATTAATGTAAAATTAAAAAATGTTGAATGGGGTACCTGGTTAGACCAGGTTTATACTAATAGGAATTATTCTTCAACAATTATTGGAATTGATGGAAAATTAGATCCCTATGATGCATTAGTGCGTTATACAACAGATTCCAGAAATAATTTTTTCAATTATAGTAATAGTGAATATGATGCTGTGTTAAATAGTACTCTTAGTGCCAGTGGTCAAGAATTATCAACATTATACAAAAAAGCTCAAGAAATCATGGCTAAAGATGCAGGCTCTGCATTTATTTGTGCTCCAAGTAGTATTGTAGCTACTACTAAAGATTTAAAAGGTTATATGTTCTATCCTGTATATTTCATTAATTTTGATTCTCTTTATTATGAAAATTCATCTACCAATTAATTGAATTTAAATTTATAATATGAAAATAAAACTAAGATAATATAAATTACTATGATAAGAGGTGTGTCTAGACACACCTCTCACTATATACTTTGGTTTTTGTTTTGTTAATTATTATAAAGCTATGTAAATACATTTACTAATGTCTTATAATTTGGTTATGGGAGAACAAGATGCATTTTTTTAGAAGAAAATTACTAAGTACTTTAATTACACTTTTTTTAGTGTCTGTACTTACGTTCTCAATATTTCAAATGCTTCCTGGAGATCCGGCTACATTAATACTCGGCATTGATGCACAACCTTCTCAAATTGAGGCCCTAAGAGCCACTATGGATTTAGATAAGAATCCTGTAGTTCGTTATACTCTTTGGGCTACAAAAGCTTTACAAGGAGATCTTGGAGTTTCTTATAAATATCAAAGACCGGTTTCTGAGTTAATCTTTTCTAGTATTAATATTACAGCACAACTTGCGACACTTTCTTTTCTAATTTCTTTACTAATTGGAATTCCAATTGGAATTCTTTTAGCTAAAAGAGATAAAAAGAGGGTGATTATTCCTTTGTCTATGTTTTCTCAACTTGGAATGGCTATTCCCTCTTTTTGTGTAGCTATTATTTTAATAGAAATATTTAGTGTAAAATTACATGTACTGCCATCTCTTGGATATATTCCAATAGGTGATAGTTTAATTGGTAATATTAGAAGTTTATTATTACCATCACTATCAATAGCAACTGGTGGAGCTGCAATAATTATTAGATTTTTAAGATCAAATATTATAAGTGAAAAAAATAAAGATTATGTAAGAACTAATCGGAGTATAGGATTGAGTGAAAATCAAATTCTATATACACATATATTACGAAATAGCTTAATACCTGTATTAACAATATTTGGGATTTTAATTTCTGATGTATTAGGTGGCTCAATTATTATAGAAAATGTATTTTCTCTTCCGGGAATAGGTAAGTTAATTACAAGTTCAATTACCTCAAGAGATCTTCCCTTAATACAAGCTTTAGTTATGTATTTATCAATAATAGTTATTATTACAAATATGATTGTTGATATGTTATACGGGGTTATTGATCCAAGAATTAGGATGAGTGGTAATGAATAAATATTTAAAAAATAGAAATTTTATTATTGGATTTATTTTTTTAAGCATTATTTTAATATTAGCTTTCGGCGGACTATTCTTTAAGCCCTATAATCCTTCTCAAATTGATATTGCTAATAAATTGCAAGGTTTTAGCAGACAACATATACTCGGAACTGATCATTTAGGTCGCGATATTCTCTCGAGATTAATGGTGGGCTCTACTATATCTTTAGAAATTGGTTTTTTTGTAGTTCTATTTGGTGCTTTAATAGGAATCCCCATCGGAGCTATAGCCGGCTATTATGGTGGTAAAATAGATGAGATTATAATGAAATTAATTGATACTCTTATGAGTTTTCCTGGAGTATTAATTGCCCTTATGTTAATAGCTGTCTTTAATGTTAGTTTATCCATAATAATATTGGCACTTGTATTAATAGCACTTCCTAAATTTGCTCGTATATCCAGATCGGGATTTTATAAATATAGAGAAAGTCCCTTTGTTCTTGCTACAAAGGCTAGAGGGGCTAGTTCTTTTAGAATAATGTTATTTCATATATTACCTCATTTAGTTCCCTCTCTTATGGTAACAGCTTCACTTACTTTTGCTACAGCAATAATTTCTGAAGCAGGACTCAGTTATCTAGGTCTTGGAATTCAGCCTCCAACACCCTCTTTTGGAAAGATGGTATCTGAGGCACAGTCATATATACTACAAGATCCTCTTTATGTATTTATTCCAACATTGGCTATCACGATATTGGTACTTGGTTTTAATTTAATTGGAGACGGAATTCAAGATATTAGTGAGAAGGATAAAAATAATGAGTAAAGATTTAATACTAGAAATTAATAACTTCTCTTTAAGTTTTATAATCAATAAACAAGAAATAAATGCAGTTAATGATGTTTCATTAAAAGTAGAAAAAGGTGAAATTGTTGGTCTTGTTGGTGAATCTGGTTGTGGTAAATCATTAACAGCTCTTTCAATAGTAAATTTAGCTCCTCAAAATTCTTTTGTTGTTCAAGGTGAAATAAAAATACACGATGAAAATGTATTAAAATTTACAAGTAAACAGTGGAATGAGAGACGAGGAAATGATTTCTCAATAATTTTCCAAGAACCTATGACTGCCTTAGACCCACTTGTAAAAATTGGAAATCAAATAAAGCAAACAATCGTAATACATAATAAAGAATTTAAAAAGGATAAAATTAAACTTAAACAAATGATTATTGATATGCTAATTAGCGTTCAATTAAAAGATCCTGAACTTATATATAACTCCTACCCACATCAATTATCAGGGGGGATGAGACAGAGAGTATTGATAGCTCTTGCATTGATTAATAATCCTTGTTTACTAGTGGCAGATGAAGCAACAACAGCCCTTGATGTGAGTGTTCAAAAACAAGTACTAAATATTTTAAGTACTATGAATAAAGATAGAAATCTTTCTATTCTTTTTATATCTCATGATTTAGGAATAGTTAAAAACTTTTGTGATCGAATTTATGTTATGTATGCAGGGGCAATTGTTGAATCTGGAAAGGCTAATGATTTAATTGAAAATCCAATACATCCTTATACAAAAGGTTTAATTTCTTCAATTCCTTCTTTTTCAAAACGAGGCTCTACTTTATCAACAATTAAAGGTAATGTTCCAACACTTTTAAAAAGAACAAATACAGGATGTCCTTTTGTAGAGCGTTGTTTGATATCAAAAAAGATTTGCTTAAGTGAGAAAGTGCCACAACAAAATTACAATAATCGCTCTCTCTATTGTCACTTAATAGATTTAGAAAAATCAATTAAGGAGAAATATGATGAGTAGTGCTGAATTAATAAAATGTAGTTCATTGAATTTTTCTTACATTAAAAATTCTTTAATAATAAAAGATTTGAATCTAAGTGTCCACGAAGGTGAATTTGTTGGTTTAGTTGGTGAATCCGGATGTGGAAAATCTACTTTAGCAGCATTGTTATTAAATTTAATAAAGCCAACAAGTGGTTCTATAACAGTGAATAATAAAGATTTATCAAAGCTAAATAAAAAAGAAAAGAAGGATTTTTACAGACAAGTTCAAATAGTGTTCCAAGATCCCTCTTCTTCTCTTGATGATTTAATGAGTGTCGGTACTCTTATTGAAGAGCCTTTAAAAATTCATAAGATTGGAAATAAAGTAACAAGAATAGAAAAAGTTAAAAGTACTATGAAACTTGTAGGACTCTCAAGTGCTTATATAAGCTCTTATCCTAATGAATTATCTGGAGGTTTAAAACAAAGGTTATCAATTGCCATAGCATTAGTTTTAGAACCAAAAATACTAATTTTAGATGAATGTGTTTCTGCTCTTGATGTTAGTATTCAGGCTCAAATATTAAATCTTTTATTAGATTTACAAAAAAGATTGAAGTTAACTTATTTATTCATTACACATGATTTAAATGTAGTCTCATATATATCAGATACAATAATTGTTATGAAAAATGGAGAAATTGTAGAAGAAGGGAAATGTGAAGATGTGTTTCAACATCCACAGCAGCCCTATACTAAAGAGCTATTAAGTTCTGGGATTACAAATGTCTGATAATGCATTGATAAACTTATTTATAGCGTGTAAACTAAAAAAATGATTTAAAACAGGAGTTTTTAAATATAATGATTGACAAACAGATTATCTATTTCTTTATTTATTGTTTTGCAGGTTGGATTTGTGAAATATTTTATTGTGCAATGCTAGAAAAACATTTCACAAACAGAGGATTTCTAAGAGGACCTTATTTACCAATATACGGAAGTGGTGCAATGTCAATTATATATGTTGTGTCTCCAATATTTTCAAATCCAATTTTGATTTTCATATTTTCTTTAATTGTTTGTTCTTTAATAGAATATATAGGATCATTAATTTTAGAAAAAGCTTTTCATATTAAGCTTTGGGATTATAGTAATTATTTTGCAAATATAAACGGGAGAATTTGTTTATTAAATTCATCTCTTTTTGGTGTTTTCGGTATTGTCCTTGTATATTTTATACATCCTGTATTAGTAAATAGTGTAGATTTACTTTCTCAATTAACTAGATATTATTTATCAACTGCAATTGAAATTCTTTTGACCTTCGATTTTGCACTATCTGTTATGAGAATGAACGCTTTTGCTATAGCTATGGAAGATATAAGAATAAAAAGTGAAGAACTTCAGCAAAGAGTTGAATCGATTTCAGCTAATAGTCCAAAGAACTTAAGAGAAGCTAAAGAAAGACTTGAAGATGAGTTGTATAAACAAAAAGCTATACTTGCTGTAAAAAGTTCTAAAATATTTTCTGCTTTCCCAACCATGAAATATAAAGATTCACAAACAAGTCTCAGTTTAGAATTATTTAAAATGGATTTGAAGAGCTTTGTAGCTAAGGGAAAAGAAGAAAATCAAAAGAGATCTGAGAATGTCAATGTAATGTATGAAAATGCAAAAGCACGTGTTAAGAATGCAAGAAAGAAATAAGGGAGGTTTAATATAATTATATTTTAAATCTATATTGTAATTTTTTAAAATATTATATATATAATATTTATATTTATAATATCATTTCTATATCAAAATATTATCAAAACATATGTATTATGATATAATTACTTTATAGGAGTAATATAATTTATATAATAAGTAATGAAAAAAGTATTAGAAGAATTACACAATCAAATAAAAGAATTATCACCAGTAGCAAGATTAATGGCTGTTTCAAAAACACATCCTTATTGTGCAATTGAAGAGGCTTATGGCTTAGGAGAGAGATTATTTGGAGAAAATAAAGTTCAAGAAGTAGAATCTAAATTCCCTAAAATGGAAGATAGAGCTTCTGATATGGATGTTCATTTAATAGGTCACTTGCAATCAAATAAAGTTAAAAAAGCTGTAACTCTAGTTAACTCAATAGATAGTGTAGATTCTTTAAAGTTATTACGACAGATTAATAAAAGAGCACAAGAGGCTAATATTGTTATGAATGTCTTACTAGAATATAATACTAGTGGAGATGAAAATAAAAGTGGCTTTGATTCTTATACCTCTATTAAAGAAGCTTTGATAGAATCTAAAAATATGGAAAATATATGCGTAAATGGATTAATGACCCTCGGTCCATTAGCAGTAAGTGAAAATGAAACAAAAGCATCATTCAATTTACTAAAAGATATTTCAATTAGATTAGTAGATGAAACTGGTGTTAAATTGAAAGAATTGAGTATGGGTATGAGTGGTGATTATAAGATAGCACTTGAATGTGAATCAACAATAATTAGAGTTGGAACAAAGATATTTGGTCATAGAGATTATAGTAAAAAGTAAGGATATATCATGAAAAAAATAGCAATAATATTATTTGTGATTATATTTAGTGCTTGCACTCCAATCTTCAGTGATAGTTTTAAATTGAACAATTTTGAACCATATACAGTAGAAGAATTTCCCGAGTGGAGCATTAAAGCAAGAAGAGCTGAATCAATATTTTTTGGTTCACTTGCACTCACAATGCCTGTTAGCTTACTGTCATATACTGTTGTCGGAAAGACAGGTATTATTAGCACAAGTAATGATGATATGACTAATTTAATGTATCAAGTATCCTTTGCAGCGGCACTATCCCTTGGTATTACATTAACCGATTATATTCTAGGAGAATTGGAATAAAAATGGCAATAAAAGAAATAAAGCATGAATTTATAATTGAAGATTTAGAATCAAGAATCAGAGTAGATGCCTTCATTGCATCAAATATTGAAGGACTTAGTAGATCTCAAGTAGCAAGTAAAGATTCAATTGTATTAGTAAATGATAAAAAAGTAAAAAACAGTTCTAAAATATTTAATGGAGATAGGGTTGAATTTACTTATTTTCAACAAGATTTAGAAAAATTAGAAGCAACTGATATTCCTCTTAATATTTTATATGAAGATGATGATATTATCGCAATTAATAAAGATCAGGGAATTATAGTTCACCCTGGATCAGGTAATTTTGATGGAACATTAGTTAATGCATTAGCATTTCATTTAGGTTCTGCATATCAAGAGGCATTTATTGAAGATTTATCTGAACCTGAAGAAGAGGATGAAGATGAAATTGAAAGTTATAAATTGGATCCACTTCGTCCTGGTATTGTTCATCGTCTTGATAAAGATACAAGTGGTTCTATGGTAGTAGCAAAAAATAAAGAAAGTTATTATGACCTTGTTAAACAATTTAAAGAAAGAACAACTAAAAAATCTTATATTGCTATTGTAAAAGGCGTATTTACAAAACGACGTGGTAAAATTCTTTCAAACATAATTAGAGATCCAAAAGATAGAAAGAAATTTAAAGTTTGTTCTGATACTGAAGGAAAAAATGCAGAAACAACCTATGTAGTATTAAAACAATATGAAGGATTTGCTCTATTAAGGGTAAATATTCATACAGGTCGTACTCACCAAATTAGAGTTCATTTATCATCAATTAATCATCCTGTTCTAGGCGATCCAATTTATAGCAACATTTCTAAAAGATTTAGAAATGCTACTTTAATGCTTCATGCAATAAAATTGGAAATTATACATCCTAAAACTGGTGAAACAATTAACTTTGTATCACCAATGCCAGACAGATTTAAAAAGATATTAAAAGTTCTTCCTTCTTTTGCAATTGCTAAAGGACAAGGTGAAAAGTATTATGAAAGTGCTGTTAAAGTCATTAGTCATACACACTCTTAAAATATTAATTAAAATCTATTAATTCTATCAATTCGAATTTGCTTCTTCATCCATGGAGAAGCAATTTCATTCATTAAATCGTGATTAAATAATTTCTCACAAAGAATAGTTGTTGGAGCTCCATGACCAGGGAATACTAGAAAATTATCATTTAAGCTCATCAATTTTGTATTAATAGAATTTACTAATAATGATCTTTCCATATAACCTGGAGTTGAACCTATTTTACCAGCTAGAAGCGTATCTCCTGTGAAAAGTGCGTGATCCATCTTCCAAACAACAGAATCTATGCAATGACCTGGAAGGTGGATTGCTTCAACTTCTATTCCATTACAATCAAATTTAAATTCTAATTCTTTAAGCGTCATTTTATTATACATACGATCTTCAAGTGCAATAACAGGGAAGTCATATACTGAAGATGCAAATGCAAAAATGTTAGGATTATATATTTTTAATAAGGTTTTTACACCTTTTGAATGAGATACATGTCGATGAGTTAACAATACAGTCTTAAGTTTAAAATGATGAGATTCAATAAGAGTAATTAAATCATTATCAACTTGGCCTGGATCAATTAAAATAGCATCCGAGCCATCTTCTTTTCCAATCAAATAAGTATTACAAAAGCCTACTGCGGAAAAATGTTGGTATATTCTCAATTTATTGTATCCTCAAAATTAGAGTATTTGAAATTAACTCTACGTCTTTCTGTATTACTAAAATTTGCTTTCTTAAGATTACAATCTTCGAAACTAGTATCTCTTATTCCAGCACTAGAGAAGGTTGTGTAATACAAATCTGAAACACTAAAATCAACAAACCAGGCATCAATTCCCGAAAAATTATTATGAATTAACATAGAATTGTGGAAAGTTGTTTTTATAATTTTTGATCCAGAAAAAACAGAATAACGAATATCAGATTCTTCAAAATTGCAATTATCGAAAAAACAAAATTGAAAAAAACTAGTTCTTATGTTTGCTTTATTGAAATTTATATTTCTAAATGTACACCAAGCAAAATAAGAACTACTGATTACTTTTGAAGAAAAATCTAATCCTTCAAATTCACCATGAGCAAAAGAAACATCACGTATTTCTTCATCTTCTCTTATTTTTCGATACATTTCTCGCAGTAATTCTGATTTATTTGGAGAATGCCCATAACAATATGGAGAATCTAAACAAACATAGGATTTACAGTTCTCTTTTTTACATGTGTTAAATTTAAACATATAAATAGATTATCAGAAATGGTGAGTATGTCAAGTATTATTACAATTTTAGAAGTTTTTGATCGTTAATTCTTTAATTTTATTTTAAATTTAAAAATTTTATAAATAATATTTAATAAACTTCGTTTAAGCTTGTAAAGAGTTTTTCTATTCTCTAATATGTAAAACATGATTGGAACAATTTTAAGAGGTATAAACAATATTTATACTGTAAGCGATGGTGTAGACACCTATATGTGTAGAATTAAAGGGAAGCTATTATCTTCAGTTAATGATGAATATAATCCACTAGCTGTAGGGGATAATGTTGAATTTATTCCATCTACAAATATGGAAGGTTTAATCACCGAACGAATTGAGAGAACTAATTGTTTTCAAAGATGGAATCTGAAGGGTCAATGTAACCAAACAGTAGTTGCAAATATGGATTTAATGGTATGTGTAGCTTCCTGTAGCAGTCCTCCATTTAGACCACGTTTTATTGATAGAGTTATAGCCTGTTGTAATCAAGTTCCTCTTTTAATAGTGTTGAATAAATCTGATTTAGGTTTAAAAGATTCAGAGAGAGACCGTTTTGAATTATTTGAAAAACTTGGCTTTAAAACAATAAAAGTTAGTGCTAAATCAAGAACTGGTGTTGATGAATTAATTGACATTATAAAAAATAAAACAGTTGCTTTTGTCGGTCAAAGTGGTGTTGGTAAATCTACATTAATTAATGAAATTCTTGGAACTGATCAAAAAACTAATGGAATTAGTGATAAATATGATAGAGGCCGTCATACAACTAACTATTCTCTCCTTTTAACTAAAGATGATGTTACAATAGTAGATACTCCAGGTGTTAGAGAAATTATGGTACCACATAGATCAGAAGTTGAAATTGCAAATTCATTTCCTGAATTTGTAGATGCAAGAGATAAATGTGCCTTTGTAGGATGTACTCATACAGACGAACCTGATTGTGAAATTAAAAGATTAGTAGAATCTGGTGATATTAATAGTGATAGATATGAAAGTTATTTAAGAATGCTTGATTCAATTTTGCTTCAAGGTCCTTTTTGGAAAGGAAGTAGTGGTCAAACTTCAAAGGCTAGATACAAAATACCGACAAAGAAAAAAAAATAGTAAGAGTATAAATGAAAATTAATAATAAAAGTCTAAAGGATCTTGGTTTTTACCAGGTCCTTGAAAATATAAAAAAGAATGCCTTAAGTGAAGCAGGGGCTAAAAGATTAGAAACTAGAGAATTTAGTACAAAAAAAGAAACCTTATTGGTAATACAAAATAGTGTCGATGCTTTAAAAACTTTATTTGAAAATCCACGTGTTAATAATCCATTACATTTTCCAGATTTAAGAAGTGTTTTTACATCTTTAGCTACAACCTATCAATCTATTGATGGGACGGATTTAATAAATGCAGCATCATATATTGATAGTGCTAAATTACTTTGTAGCTTTTTACATGCTCCAATTTTTTACAATCGTAGTAGTTCTTTAGTTAGCAATATGATTGGAGAGGACATAGATGAAGAATTATTAGCATTTCAAAAAGAAGTTTATTATGCTTTAGATGATAGTGGGAAAATTAAAGAATCTCATCCTGCAATTAAAAGATTAGTAGAAAAAGTAGAACAGAGTAAAACTTCTAGAAATATCTTTTCTAGAAGCTTCATAAATAATAATAAAGCATCTCTCCAAAGTGATGTCGAAACAATTAGAGATGATAGAATTGTAGTTGCTGTTAAAGCAGATAGTAAAGCCAATGTAAAAGGGTTTGTACACAGTTCTAGTAGTTCTGGTAATACAATTTTTATGGAACCTTTTCAATTGGTAGAATTGAATAATTCAGTTATTCTTGCTGAACAACAAATCCTGATTGAAATGGCTAAAATCTATAGCAAACTTAGTAAAAATCTAAGAGTAGTTCAAGATAAGCTTAGAGAATTATCTTCTTCAGTTATTAAGGCAGATGTATTATATTCATTGGCTTCTTGGATTTCAAAAAACAACTGTACTAAAACTGATTTAGATAAAGATGAAGTTAATTTACTTTTAGCTATTCATCCTTTATTAGGCAAAAAAGCTGTTCCAATTACATTTGGAGTTAATAATTCTATAAAAGCTGTAGTCTTGTCTGGTCCAAATGCTGGTGGTAAAACTGTAACTATTAAAACAGTCGGCTTGCTTTCTTTAATTAATCAATTCTGTGGTTTTATTCCCTGTGAAGAAGGATCATCTCTTCCTATATTTGATAAGATTTTTACAGACATTGGTGATGAACAAAGCATTGAGGATGAATTATCTACTTTTTCAGCTCATATGAATACTTTATCTAAAATATTAAATAGTACAAGTAATAAATCACTTGTTATTCTTGATGAGTTAGGTTCAGGAACAGATCCACAGGAAGGTGGAGCAATTGCTTGTAGTATAGTTGATTATTTAAAAGATAGAGCAAAACTATCACTAATCACATCACACCAAGCAAGTTTAAAACTCAAAGCCTATGGTGAACCACAACTATTAAATGCTTCTATGGAATTTAATGAAAGCTCTCATATGCCTACCTTTAGAGTTGTTACAGGTCTTCCTGGTGACTCTCATGCTATCGAAACTGCTGATAGGATGAACCTACCTAAAGAGGTAATAATTAAAGCTAAAGAATATCTGGGCTCTGATTCACTTCAAATGAGTGAGATAATAAAATCATTAGAGAAAAAAAGAGACGAGGCTAGATTAAAACTTGAAGAGCTTGAAAAAATGGAAGCTAAACTAAGAGTTGAACAACAAAAATCTGAATTATTTCAATTAAAACTCAAGCAACAGGAATTTTTACTTAAAAAAAATCAAAGTACTGATTTATCTAGATATGTTCAACAAAGTAGAAAAGAACTAGAAAAACTTGTATCAGATTTAGTCACTGGAAATATTACTAAAGAAAAAACTAAAAAAGTTAAAAACTTTATTAATGCCCTTGGTCAAGAAGAAGAGAAACTCCTTAACACAATGGATAATGAAGAGGAAACAATATCAACAAATAATAAAGAATCATTTGTAATAAAAGCAGGACTTGATGTTTTATGTGGTATAAATAAGAGGGAAGGAACTGTTTTAAAACAAGATGGAAAAAATCGTTGGATTGTTCAAGTTGGATCTATGAAGATTAGCTTTAAGGAAAAAGATTTATTTCAATCTGAATTTAAGAAGAAAGTAGAAAATTACAAAGTTGCTGTAAGTTATCATAGTGCAGCTCCAAAACCAAAATCGCAAATAGATGTTAGAGGATGTACATTAGAGGAATCAATTTCTATTGTTTCTTCTCAAATAGAAGCCTGTATTGTTTATGGATTTGCCAATTTCTCTATTATTCATGGTTTAGGAGATGGTATTCTACAAAGAGGACTTCATGAATATCTTAAAACTCAAAAAGTAGTTCAAGATTATCGTTTTGCACTTCCTGATGATGGAGGAATGGGTAAAACTTATGTAATTTTATAGATATATGAATGTTATTTAATAAACAAGTATTTAGCCAAAAATAACTTATTTTTAACAGCTTATAAAAAAATATTTAAAGCAATATGTAAACATTGAAGAATTATTAGAAAATTAGTTATTTTTATTGTTGACTTTATGATGAGGTGTATTGTGCACACAAAGACTAAAATTAAGATTGTTGACAATTTTAAATTAAGATTAGAAATTGATGAATTGTATGAAAAAATGAGTCAAATAGACGTGGCAAAATGGTCTTTAATAATAGCTAGACACATACTGGAAATTACAGGAGTAGAATACGCTTCTATAGATGTTATAGTTGATGGCTTTCATATAGATGAATTATGGCAAATCGGAAAAGCAAGCATGTACGATGTCAGGCAAGCAGGGTTTAGAATTCACAAACTTGCTAGAGAATGTGACAATGAAATCCAGAAAGCAGCCTTAAGAGCTACTGGCCAAGCTGTAGGAAGTGCTCATATGAGAGAACATTCAATGGTATCCTCCGATTATGCTATTAAAACAATAGGGCTACTTACTTCAAATAATATTGAAGCTATAACCGTTGAAAGAATGTGGCAACTCAACGAATTAAGAAAAATATTCAAAAATAGTGAAAACTTATAATCCAAAAGGTTCTTAAGAAATAAATAATTGTGTGTACAATATTTTACTTTAACATAAAATTCACTAAATTGCAGTTTGTGAGATTTCTACCTTCCTAGTTATGACTTCTCAATCAAATAAAGGAAAATAAAAATAGAGCATGGACTTTCGTTTGGACTTCATTAAATTAATAATAAGAATATTTGTTTTATAATTTTTTCTTTAAATTTTTTTCTCTATAATCTTTCATTAAACCTTCCATTGCTTTTGTTAAAAATAAAGCGTTTTCTATATTATTATGACATTTTTTGCCACCAATTAATTCATTTACAATAGCTTGTTCATAAGGCATAGCTATGTTTTCTGGTACAGCAAAAGTTAAAGTTTCTTTTTTACCATTTTTTTCTATTGTTAAACTATCTGCGGACATAACATCAAAAGTAATGCGACCATCACTACCAATAATTTCACATTTGTTTTCTTCTTTATCTGAAACATAACAAAATATACCAGAGCCTATAGTACCATTTTCAAATTTATAATTAATCATTACAGTGTCTTCTACTTCATAAAAGCCACCTTGATTAGCAACACACCCTTTTAGTTCTATTATATTCCCAAAGAAAAAACTTAAATAATCGAGCATATGGACACCCATATCAACAAATTTTCCTCCACCTGAAATATCAGCAATTAGTCTCCAAGGTAAATGTTCTTTGTTTAAGTCTGAAGGTTCTACTTTTTTTAGTTGTTTTAAAGTAACAAATCTAATATCACCAATAATTTTTGAATCTAAAAGTTCTTTTATTTTTAAATATTTTTCCAACCCTCTTCGGTAAAATGCGATATAAATTGGAATGTTCTTTTTTTCCGATAATTCTTTTATCTCTAAAAATTCAGCATAAGAATTTGCAACAGGCTTTTCAACATATGGAATTTTATTTGCATTCAATACTTGAAGTGCAAATTCTTTATGATACTTGGGTGGAGTAGCAATATAAACTATATCAATACTATCATCTGCTAAAAGTTCATCAACAGTTTTATAAACTTTTGAAACATTATGACGTTTAGCAAAATCAATAGCTCTACAAAAAGTTCTATTATAAACACCAACTAAATTTGAATTCTCT
>JAENWY010000363.1 GCA_016649775.1 Spirochaetaceae bacterium | reverse complement strand
TAGATAGTCCCAAGGAGGGGCTTTCTATGGATTATAAATATTATGAAAGAGCCTTGAAATGTCTTATTTTAGAAGCTGACAAACCGATGGATTCAATAATAAATCTAAAAGCAATGCATTTTAAAAAATTACTTTATGAGAGAAAAATGGAATATTCTCTAGAAAATGTCAGTTGCATATTAAAATTACTTTTTGAAACAGAAAAGACGAAAAAAAGTTTTTTGGAGTATCGTGAGATTCAATTCAAAATTGCCTCAAAAATATTTGATAAATCAGAAATACAAGAAAAACTGTTTTTACATACACCATATCCATCATTGCAACCATGGATACAAGATATAATTGAAAAAATTATTTTATTGAAGCCTGATATAAATACAAAGCTTTCAAGTTCAATCAGATCTAATCTTAGTTTTTTCTTTGAAAAGTTTATAAACTATACTTCGTTTGATTCATTTTCCAAAATATCAATAATATTATTGCATAACTTTCTTGTTGAAAATGAAAATTATGCTCCACATTATCTTTTTTGGCGTTATTATGTAATCCAACAAAATAGACAATATCTATTTCTTGAACATATGCACGATACCAGGATTGCCAAACATCTATTATTCACCACCGATCTCAATATTGATTTGATGAAATTTCCAAATGAAATCTCAGTATCAGAATACTATGTAGCTAGCAAAAATATTATCAATGATATGAAAAATGATGGGTACTCAAAGAATTCAATAATAGAGCCTCAAAGAGCCTTTAATACTTTTGGTCTGTTTCTTGAGGTAAATGGACTACGTTATTCAAAAGAGCTTGCTCATTTATGGGCATTGGAAATGAAAAAAAGATTCAAAATCAACATGATTAATCAAGAACATTACTTAATTTTTGCAAATATATACATAAGAGGACAGCGGGATATTAAATTATTCAGGGTCCATAGTGAAAATAAAATAGATTTTCCAATGTGGGCACAGAAGTCTGTGAATGAGTATCTTTCTGAACGTAGTCAGGATGGGTTAGAAAAAAAAACTATTTCAATGGATAGATGTTGTCTCATTCGTTTTATAACTTTTTTAGACCTAATTAGCATCAAATCGTTTGAATCTGTTACTCCAGGGATTGTCAAAGAATTTAATTTACAGGATATTAATCATAAAACACCAGAATCAAAAAATGCTTATAATACTCGTATTAGAGGATTTTTGAGGTATATTGAAAGAACAATAGCGATAAAATTTTGTTTAGCAGATGCTCTATCTTGTTGTTCTGCAATTAGTATTAGACCTGTTAAAGTTTTGAGTGCTGAAGAAGATGCTTTATTGAAAAATGCAATGACATTAAGCGAAGGCTCTCCAACAATACTAAGAGATATTGCAATAGTAAAATTAGAGCGTTTTCTTGGTTTAAGAATCTCTGATGTTTTAGCACTAAGATTCCAGAGTATTAATATTTTAAAAATGGAAATCAATATTATTCAGAAAAAAACTCACAAACAATTAATCTTGCCATTACCCAATACTGTATTAAATAGCATAATACGGTACATAGAAAATGAACGTCCCAATATTGATAGTGAGTATATTTTCCTTACATCAAGATATCCTTTAAAACCATTAGAATCAGTAAATATTCCACTTCTAGAAAATCTGTTTGAAGAAAGAGTTCATTGCAAAAATCATATTCTACGTAAAACTCTATCAACTGAAATGCTATGCTCAGGATCAAGTGT
>JAENWY010000204.1 GCA_016649775.1 Spirochaetaceae bacterium | reverse complement strand
TGTTGATTTACACTTTGTTTTATCCTAGCCATTACAAACTAATTTATCCAGTTAAATCTATAAATTGCACACTCATTTATCCGGCTTGCATTATAATTTAACCTGAATTTACACTTTATCTTAGCCTAATATTCAAAGAGAAAAATATATAAAATAAGAGAGTAGCATAGCTACTCCAAGTGTTAAACTATTAAACTCATGGTTCAACATAATTATTAAGGGTCTATTTTATCAGCTATTGCTGCTAAAGCACAAGCAACTGTTATACCATCTATTTTGCCCAGAACATTAGAAAGTTTTTCTGTACTGTAGAACTTGTCCTTTAATTTAGCTAAGTGACAACCAGCACCAAAATCAGGCATACAAGCAAAATTTCCTAATGTAGTTTTCCCAAGTAAAACCAAAATACCTGAACGACTTTCAATCTTTATTTCAAAGTGGCTTCCGTAATTAATCATTGATGTTATTCTCCCGGTCCAAGTCTCTTTCTTTTTTTTAGTTTGATTTACACATTCAAAAATCATCTAATTAAACCGCCTCTCCTTACCAAATTTCTGAAATATCCACATATTGTTATATAAGATTTATTTCATTTTGAACACTCATTACGATTTCAGTGTCAATTACTTTCAAACCCTTTTGATAACCCATCATTAAACACTTCTCAAGGATGGTATTTAGAAGTCTTGTAGAACCATTACAGCAGGAATTAATAGCCTCTATTGCATTAGCATTAAAGATTTCATCAATTATGCCACAGAGCTTCAATCTTGAAGCTATATATCCAGTAACTTCGTCCTTAGATATACCTTCATAGTTATAGTTAATTACAATACGCTGTTTTAATGCATCATGAATTTGTTTTGATAAGGTGTTGTTTAACAACGGTTGCCCAGAAAGTATTAATATGGCATAGTTTTTTGAGTCCATATCAAAGTTAAATAATAACTTTAAGTCATTTAACACGTCCGTTTTAAGGTATTGTGCCTCGTCTATCATAATAAGAGGTATGATTTTCTTGTCTTTAGATAACGAAACTATTCTTTCTTGTATAGCTTTGAAAAGATCAATTTTCTTTGAATAAGGTTCCACACCCAAGCCGTAGGCTAGTGCTTTATAAAATTCTAATACTGTGACAGTAGATAAAGTAATGTAAATAATTTTATACAAATTAGGATTTATATTGTTTATGAAACATCTCAAGGTATAGGTTTTACCAGTGCCTGGAAGGCCGGTGAAAAGCCCTATTCCTTTAATATTTTTAAGATGTTCTAGTCTTGAGGTAGCCTGTGCAAAATCGTCAGATTTAAAAAAGTTCTTTTCACTTAAACCCTTTTCAAAAGGATTAAATTCCATTCCCCAATACGCTTTATACATTTTAGCTACCCCCATTTATCTTAGAATAATCAATAACATTTCTTTTTATTTTAGAATTATCTACACGTCTTAGAGGATAAACAGTATCAACCATTTTATTATCCTTATTAAAAATAAAGGCCTTGTCCAGATCAATAGGTGAGTATCTTACATTTATTCTTTGGCCCATATAATATGAAGGCACTTCAAATTGATTGCAATATAATTGTATGGTAGCATCGTTATTAACCTTTCGTACTACACGGTGTAAAAAATGATTATCAAGTTCCTCAATAGGTTTGAACTTAATCCTGTCAATATCTTTAAGGTACCTTAATCTAGGGGTTGTCTCTATGCTAGAATGAATTGTATTGGTATATTTCTTATTTAGATATTTGTTAAAGTCCATATTTAACTCATCTAAATAGTGATAATCATTCCAATTAATACCGTTCATCCAGTTATCTTTAATTGTTCGGTAGGACCTTTCTATTTTGCCCTTAGACTCAGGTGAATATGCTTTCGCATGGATCAAATCGATACCTAGAGATGCACAAATCAACCTAAGCTGGTCATTTTTATAGGTCTTTCCATTATCAACAAATAGCTTTTTAGGAAGTCCATATTTTGATATTGCCTTTTTAAAAACAGTCTGCATATTTACAGCGTTATCATTGAAAAAGAATTCTCCATGAAGGATTAGCCTAGATGCGTCGTCAAGAAACGTAATCAGATAAGCCTGTTTTTTTTGTCCATCCACTTTTATAACTGGCCCATGCGATGTGTCCGATTGCCAACAATCATTTGCAAATTCCATTTCAAAAGCTCTTCTATCTGTAGGTGCTATTTGATTTCTTTTGAGGTTATTATCACGAATGTACCTTAAAACAGTAGCCAAAGATGTTTTGTTTTCTTTAACATAGCCTTCTTCAATAAGTTTGTGGTAAATTAAAGTTCCAGTTATGTATGGGAAAATTCCCTTTAACTCAAGAATTTTTAAAATAGCATTTGAGTCAAGATTCCTTGGTGTACCAATATCTAATCGTGATTTAGGCATAAGAGCTTCAAATCCTTTATGTTTATAAGCTAAAAACCATTTCTTTATAGTAGCAGGTGAAAATTGAATAATTTTCCCATCAGGTAAAGTGTGAGATTTTGATGCGATATCTCTAAAATACTGGTTTTTAGATGCAGCTTCGTATGTTTCGTTAACTAATGGTGCGATTAAAGCAAATCTAAATAGAGCTAGATCTTGCTGCTTTTTACTGTCCATAAGCCAAACCTCCTGAATATATTTTTAATATTATAATAGCAAGAACTAGGGTTTAAATATATTCAAAAGTTATGTGGGTGATAGTTTTTCTATGTAAAATGAACCTATGTAGATTGGATGAGATAATATATTATGGAACTTTTTCATTAAAAACATCCATTGAGTATTGAAAAGATAACTATATAGGAAATCTCTATTTTGCTGATACAAATTTATCGTTAAAACTAATTTCTGAGGAGTACAAGGTACTTCGCACCCAAGATTATTTAAAACACTAAAAGTTGACTTCAAAAAAATTAGGAATTTAGAAATGAAGCTGTATATGAGTTGAAATGAAATAGAAAATAATGAGCATATATCCTTAATCTTATTATCTTTTGAATAATATTTTGTGAGAACATTTATAATAAATGAAAAAGAATAAACACAGTAAGGGATAACATCATTTGGAAGTATAGCGTGGGTGCTGTTGCACGAGTTACACTTAAGTCTTAAAATACACATTTCTTCTTCACAAATGTTATTATTTTTCATAAAGCAAATGTTTCTTTTATAACTAGCATGTCTTGTAAATGAGTGCTTCGCACCACATTTAGGGCATATATAATCAAAAAATAAGTAGTTATTTAATATTTTTTCTATATAGTTATTGATATTAACAGTAAAATCGATTATCATAATAATCACCAAACCACTTTGTGACTTTGGGGTTTTCAGATTTGGAGAAGTAACTTTCGACGGGAGCTTCTCCTTTTCATTTTACTAAAAAATAAAGGATAAGGGAATGTTAAATTTAATTAACACATTCCTTTATCCTTTTTATATTTTAAGGGTTATTTAAATTTGCAAGTTTCTTATATTATTAGGATGTATTAAACTACAAGTCTACAGATAGTCATGGATGAGGGATACAGTAAAGTTAAAACTAAATGACATATATGGGACAATTACCGAAGGTAGGAGGGCGTGGGTACGTTTACAGGATGAACAAATATATCTAGAAATGATGATTATATTATCTTGAGCGGTATTATTATAAGTCACAAGATGACGTTTGTAAGACGCAAATGGAGATAATGCATGTTTAGCGCCACAAAATGGACATATTAAAGTCTCTATATTAACAGAGCTTACATATGTATCAAAGGTAGTTATCTCATTTTCAAAAGAAATTTGCTTAAAACACTTGCATAATTGTGAAAATAATCTTATCATAATAGTAGTTTTATAAGAGTTTTTAACTCTTATTTTAAAGGGAGAACGTTGCTTTGGACGGCTGGGGTTCTCCCTTTTTCCTTTCTCTAGTTTTATTAATAAGCATAAATTAAGCTCCTGATGATGTCAAGTCATTAGGGGCTTTGTTATAGAAATAATATGATCCGTTTATGATAATGTCTTAGTATACCGTTTTTGATTATGTCCCAAACATACAAAAATATAGTGTAGAATATACCTCATAAGATTGTACAAATGGGGTGTTGATAATCAG
>JAENWY010000017.1 GCA_016649775.1 Spirochaetaceae bacterium | reverse complement strand
GTTGAGGGATCTCGAGTAAATGCTACACCGGTGCCAGATGTATCGCCCATATTACCAAATACCATAGTTTGAACATTTACAGCTGTTCCAAGGAGTCCTCTGATATCATTCATCTGTCTATAATGAATAGCTCTATCATTATTCCAAGAATTAAATACAGCTTTTATTGATTTAAATAGTTGTTCCATTGGATCTGTAGGAAATTCTTCACCTGTATATCTTTTATATACTAAGAAGTAACGAGCAATAACTTCTTTTAGTTCTTTAACACCTAGTTCAGTGTCATACTCCATACTATTTTCATCTTTAACATTTTGCAGTGAACTTTCAAATTCATGGTGTGGAACATCCATTACAACATCACCAAACATTTGGATAAATCGTCTATAACTATCCCATGCAAATCTTTCATTACCAGATTTTTTTATTAAAGCAGCTACTGAATCTTTATTTAATCCTAAATTTAATACAGTATCCATCATACCTGGCATTGATTGTGCTGCACCAGATCTAACTGATACCAAAAGAGGATTTTCATTATCACCAAGTTTTGCACCCATAGTCTCTTCAAGTTTTTTAAGTATTAAAACAACTTCATCTTCAAGAGTTTTAGGTAATTCCCCATCATGTGTATTAAAATAGTCACAAGCTTCTGTACTAATGGTAAAACCAGGAGGCACAGGTAAACCAATTGAAGTCATTTCTGCTAAATTAGCACCTTTACCACCAAGTAAATCTTTCATAGATGCTGAGCCATCAGCTTTCCCATCACCAAAAAAATAAACATATTGAATATCTTTAGATTTCATATTTCCCTCCAAAAAAAATAATCTTGCAAATTAGTAATTTAATATTACGTTAAATAAGAATTAAAGTCAAAAATAAAGCAAATAAATTAAAAAAAATAGTTAACCTTTTTTTAATTTGGTTAACTATTTTATTTTCTATTATTCTATTTTATCATTTTTTAAGTTGTTTTTATATCTATAAAAGAATACCTTTTATTAGTTCTTAATTTAGATATTTACTATGCTGAATAACTTTCTAAACTTTTATATGTTTCTACATCTTTTAATTTCATAATTGTTTTCTTCTCAATCTGTCTAATTCTTTCTTTAGTTAAATTATACAATTCACCAATTTCTTTAAGAGACATTTGTGCTTTACCATTTAATCCAAAACGGTGCTCTATAATATCTTTTTCTTTATCAGTTAATATATTTAAAGCTTCATTAATATCTTCAATTAATAATGTATTCATAACTTGTTCATCAGTAGAGGCATGAGATGATTCAATATAATCACCAATACTACTTGTTTGGTTATCTGAAAATACTGGAGCATCTAAAGAAACTAAATCTCTTGAGATTGACATCAATATTTCAACATTACTAACATCAAGGCTTGTTTCTTTTGCGATCTCTGCTACAGTTGGTTCTTCACCATTTTCATGCATTAAAGCTTTTTGAGCTTTTTGAATTTGGAACAATTCATTAGTCCTATTTAAAGGAAGTCTAACTGCTCTACTTTTCTCATTAATTGCTTTAACAATAGATTGTCTAATCCACCATACAGCATAAGAAATGAAATGATATCCTTTATCAACATCAAATTTATCTAAAGCAATCATTAAACCAATGTTTCCTTCGTTAATTATGTCTGATAGAGGTAATCCTTGATTCTGATAGTTTTTTGCAATTTTAACGACAAATCTTAAATTAGATTCA
The DNA here is from genome assembly GCA_016649775.1 of Spirochaetaceae bacterium. GTDB lineage: Bacteria > Spirochaetota > Spirochaetia > Sphaerochaetales > Sphaerochaetaceae > Pleomorphochaeta. Next base: position 16,873 of record JAENWY010000017.1, on the reverse strand, counting down.
ATCATTTTATCATGTGCTCTTTGATTACCATTTTTTGCTTTTATAGCTAAGTCAACTTCTTCTTCTCTTGTTAATAAAGGAATCTTATTTAATTCCTTCATATAAAAAGATAATACACTTGCATCTTCTCTACTTGAATTAATTTCTTCTATATTTAGCATGTTCTTTTTAGTTTTCATTATCTATCATCCTCCTGGACATAAATAACTATGCAACTAACATGCCAACTTTTGATATTTGGTACAATTTACAAAATTTTAACTAAGTTTTAATATTTCGAATGGAAAAGTGAGAAATATTTTTACACCATTACAGAATTTTTTCTTTTAAATTCATAAAATATAAGAAAAAAGCATAAAAAATGTATCAAAATTACCCACTCACTTATTTTTAGCAAATAAGTGAGTTATTCTGATACACCTAAAGTATAAGAACTAAGTTATAGGGGTATTATGCCACATATGAGACTTTTTGACCTTTCATATGTATCAAAATATCCCATTTACATTTCGAGGATATCAAAATTTTCAATCCAAGGGAAATCTATTTCTATATTCTTATACCAATCATGTAGGCCTTTTTCATTAATTTCAAAAGGACTAAGTTCTAATTCATTTTGTATTCTTTCCCATTCCATCTGAATCAAATCATAAATCATATCACCCTCACATTGTGCTATAACTATATTCTTCTTTCCAAGTTGATATATTGTAAACTGAACTTTGAAGAAATCTATAAATTGATCATCACCTTCCTCAATTGTTAAATTCCTTAGTAAAAATGCATCACAGTAGCAATCAAGAGCTTGTGAAAGCATTTTTTGGGCCATGAAAGTTCTAGCTAGTTTATAAAATTTATTAGAAAGAGTTTTTGTCGCTGCATTTACACAACATAAATTATCATTTAAATACATTGGCATTATATCAGTATTTTTATAATCCATCTCTTTTTACCTCTCTCAATCATTACAATGGAAATATAAGAAATAATAATGTAAAAGGCAAATAAAAAAACATAAAAAAACATTTGTATATTAAAACTACTATTCAAAATATGTATATACAAATATGAACAATATCTAAATAGAAATATTTAACTAATATTCTCTATTTTATTAACAAAGCTTCACTAAATAAATGTTCTTACGTTATTAATACCTTTTTATATTCAATTTTTTTAAATTTGATGTTGCCGACTTTCAATCTTATTGTTATATTTTAATAGTATTTGCAGTTAGCAAATAATTAATTTTAAAATTAAAAGTTTAAGGAGAAGAAGATTATGAGCATAAGACCTTTAGGAGATAGAATTCTAGTAAAGATGGAAGAAGTTAAGGCTAAAACAGCTGGAGGTCTTTTTATACCACAGTCAGCACAAGAGAAAACTCAAATTGCTGAAGTTATTGCTATTGGTGACGACGATGAAGCTATTAGCGTTAAAGTTGGAGATAAAATTCTTCATGATAAATATGCAGGAACACAAGTTAAAGTTGATGGTGAAGAATTATTAATTATTAACATGGCAGATGTTCTAGCAGTAGTTGAATAAGCTATATAACTTGTACAAGAGAGCTTCCCAAAAAAGACTTTGTCTTTTAAAGGAAGCTTTTTATATTATACATATATCAAATAATAAAGGAATAAAATTATGGAAGAAGTAAAAGTTCAATTATATCTCCGTGGAGATAATTTATTAGTAAAAAGAGATGTTTCTCAACAATTTTATTTTGGTAGAGTTGTTGCAACAGCTGATCTAAAAAGTGAAATTAAGGTTGGTGAAATGGTATTTTTCAAAGAAAATTCTGAAACAGAAATAAAACTAAATAACGAAGATTTTGTTATTGTTAGCTCAAATGATGTTATTGGTGGATTTAAAGTTCCTGCTAATGTAGATGATTCAACTAACGTTACTAAATAATAATTATTATTTAATACTCCTATTTAGTAAAATTTACTATGGCTCATATCTGTGGACAACTGAAAAGTACACCGCCATATTATATGAGTCATTATAATTACCAAGTAGGAGTATTTTTATGCTCTAATCTTCAAATTTATTAATTGTTTTCATATTATAGTTATATCGAACTTGTATTATAAGTTTATCATAATCATATAATAATTATATCATAATAATATATTAACAATATAAAATAAATATAGAAATAACTTTAAATTATATAAGAACTAATTCGATATGATATAATAAATCTATAAAGAAAGACCTATATCAATTATTATTCTAGTTCTTTTGAATATTCTTCTATCTTTCTATGCATTGTTTTACGGCCTATACCTAGAACTTCAGCACTCTTGGTTTTATTACCTTTCCAATATGAAAGAGTTCCCAGAATTAACTGTTTTTCACTTTCCGCAAGTGTTGTTCCAATTTCTATTACTATAGCAGGTCTTTCAGATAATTTTCTAACTTGCTCTGGTAAATCTTCTATATCTATAAATTCATTATGGGTTAATACAATAGCAGATTCGACACAATTCCTTAGTTCTCTTATATTACCAGGCCAATCATAATTAAAAATTGCATTTTTAGCTCTTTCTGTAAAACCCTTAATACTACGACCATTTTCTTCATTTATCTGGGTTAGAAACGAAGTAATTAATAAAGACAAATCATCTTTTCTTTCTCTAAGAGGCGGAACCGTTAAATGTACTACATTTAATCTATAAAATAAATCTTCTCTAAAATTTCCATTTTCTATTTCTTTTTGCAAATCTTTATTAGTAGCAGTAACAACTCGAACATCAACTGTTAGAGTTTTTTCCCCACCAACTCTTTCAAATTGTCTTTCTTGAAGAACTCTTAATATTTTGATTTGAGTTGATAAATTAATGTCTCCAATTTCATCTAAGAAAATTGTTCCACCATCAGCTAGTTCAAAACGTCCTTTTTTAGTTGCATTTGCACCTGTAAATGAACCTTTCTCATGCCCAAACAATTCACTTTCTAATAGACTTTCTGTTAAGGCTGCACAATGAACCTTAATAAAAGGACCATTACGTCGTGGAGAAAGTTGATGAATTGCATCAGCCACTAATTCCTTACCAACTCCTGATTCGCCTGTTACAAGTACAGAGGCTTTAGAAGTTGCCACTTGAGCAATTGTCTCCATTAAGTCTTTCATCTTTGAACTTGTACCAATCATTTTGGTATATTTATTTTTTGCCTTTAATGCTGCAAGTTCTTCTTTGATTTTAATATTTTCATCTAAAAGATCTTTGTTTTTTAAAGATTTTTTTACCATCAAAGAGAGTCGATCTAAATCAACAGGTTTTGTAAAGAAATCTACAGCTCCATCTCTCATTGCATTTACTGCTGTTTCAATAGTACCATGACCGGTTAATATAAAAACAGGTATATTAGGATATGCTGCAACTATTTTCTTTAATAGTTCTTCTCCACCCATTTTTTCCATTCTTAAATCTGAAATAACTAAATCTACATCATTTTTATTTATAAGTGACCAAGCTACTTGGCCATTCTCAGCAAGAAGAACTTGATAATTATCTAATTCAAGGGCTATTCCAAGCCCTTCTCTAATATTTTTTTCATCATCACAAACTAATATGGTTTTGCTCATTAATTTCTATCTCCTTATATACTAATCGTGTGATTTATTGCTTAGATGGTCTATTGCTAATCTTTGACTATGTGGAACAGGTATAGTAATTAGGAATTCAGTTCCTTTTCCAACTTTACTACTTACACTAATATCTCCACGATGTTCCTTAATAACTTTATAACATACAGTTAAGCCCAAACCTGTTCCTGTAGCTTTAGTAGTAAAATAAGGTTCAAAAATTTTAGATTGTGTTTTTTCATCCATCCCAATTCCAGTATCACGAATAAACAATTTAATATTATCACCACTTAAACGAGTTTCAATTGTAATGCTACCTTTTTCAGTAGCATTCATGGCATTTTTAATAATATTTAATAAAACTTGTTTAAAAAGATTAGAATCGATTTCTAATTTAGGAATTGTTTTAAACCTTCTAACTAATTTAATATTATGTTCTTCTAATTCTGGTTCAACAAATTCACATATTTCATTCAAAATTTTTGTAAGTGAACATAATTTTAATTGAGTATCCATAGGTCGAACAGCAAATAAGAAATCAACAACTATTGAATTTAATCTATAAATTTCTTCACTTAAAACATTGATATATCGCTCTGCATCACTATAGGTTAACGTACCTTTTTTTTCAAATGTTTTTGTTAAAAGTTGTAGATGAATGCCCATAGCTGCAAGTGGATTCTTAATTTCATGAGCAACTCCTGCTGCCATAGTTGTCATACTTGCAAGACTTTCAGATCTTCTTAATCTAGTATCATTTCTTTTGCTAGCTGTAATATCATCAAAGATAATGAGATGTAAATCTATTGTTTCATCAACAGCGCAGATTATAGGAGAGATACTAATTTCATATGTTTTAATTTCATCTCCCCATTGATAATTAAATTCATTATCTTCATCACTTTCACCTTTTTCAAACATTTCTTTCAGATAATTATTCACTTTATTATCTTGGATAATATCATAAACAGAGAAACCATCATAATTTCTCATTCTTTTAGTAGCAGGCAAATGTCTTGCAGGATAGTTTATATATGATACTCTCATTTTATCATTTAAGAGTATTACTCCTTGTGGTAGACTATCTAATACTCTTTCAAGGGTTTGAATAAAATTTTCTTGATTATTAATTACTTGAACAATTTGTTTTGTATCTAATTGGTCTATTTTCTCTAGAGCCTTTTTTACAAAATTATTCATTAATTACCCCCAGTAATTTTCTGTATAAGTTTTCAATAAAGTTCTTCTTTGATATATTAAACACTTTGTATTTAATAGAATCTTCATTAATAAAACTCATCATTTGCTTAGAATGAGTTGCACTAATATGTCCACATATAAATGCATTCTCAATTCGATTACTAAGCATTTTTAAAATATAATCACATTGGTCGGATTTATCAAACATTTCACAGAAATTCCACAATTCTTCTAATGAAAAACCAACACTTTCATCATAAAACGATGAAACCAGTTGATCTATTATCACTTCAAATTCGGCTTCTTTGAAGCCATGAGAACTTAGAAAATATTTTTCTATTGTGTTAATGTTTTTATCTTCAATCTTAAAGGACTCTAGTATTAATTGTTGTTTATCTATATCAATAGAAGGGAAATAATATCTTCTAACTCTTGATAAAATAGTTTTCATAATTCTACTGGGATCTTCACTAAGTAATATAAAGTAAACACCCTCTCCAGGTTCTTCTAATATCTTTAATAAGGAATTTCTAACAGAATCATTACTTTTTTCAATTCCTTCAATTATGATAACTTGAGCTTTATCCACTACCTTAGTCTGCCCTACCCAATTTTGAAGAGACCTAACTGAATCTACAGATATATTAGTAAGATTTTTTTTATCCTGATCTAAAAGGGGTTTTAATAGAGTAGACAGAGATTTACTAAAACTCTTTGCCTCTCGAATTCCATAAGTACTTTTATGATAAACAAACTCAATTAATTTATCATTCACTTCATAAGCTGCTTTAAAAAGAGCCTTTTTTTTATCTATATATAAACACGAATGATAAGATAACAATAAAATTCTAACAACTTCTATTAAATTTTTCTTACTAAAATCATCTCTTAATGTATTAAAACTTTCTATTGCAGCATCAATCCTAGTTTGATAATTTCTATTACTGATTATTACTACGTTTTGCATAGTAAAAGAATCAAAAGTAAGACAAGATTTACAATCACACTCAACAGCTTTATCTTTAAAACAAGATAAAGCTTTTGCACATTCGATAGCTGCCGTCATTTTTGAAGAATATTGATCACCACAAAAAAGACTGGATTGAGAGAAATTATCACCTCTAATAGAGAGTTCTAATTCAGAAGCTAATAAAGGTTGAGTTACTTTTAATTTTTCAAGCATTTTTATTTTATCCTATCCACTATTTCAGGAATAAGTGGCATTATTAAAGAATTATACATGTATGATTTTTCTGTGATACTACTTAAATCAAGTAAGCTTTGGAAACTAAATAAATATACGATTCCTGCACATACAAAGAATGTAAGTAGGCCTCCAAAAACAAAACCTAAAAGACCATCAACTACACTTAATCCTAATTTATCCATTATTTTTGATAATGTTGCACCAAGCCAAAGCATTATCCAATAACCAAGTAAAAAAGTAATAAGATAAGCAATTAAACTAATTAAAAGAGCAGAGCTAATCGGAAAATTTGTGCTAATCAATTCAGCAACAGGTTTAGTAAACATTAATGCAACTATTAAACCAACTAATATACCAGCCTTTGACGTAAATGATTTAGCAAATCCTTGAAAAGCACCTGAAATGCCCCCTATAATTGTTAAACAGAATATTATTATATCCAAACTATTAAAATATGTACTCCCTAAAGTTAAACCCCAATCCATTTTATACTCCTATTTGTGATAAAATCACATCGCATATATGATTATTCGTATCTTTGTTCACCAAATTCTTCATCTTTTTTTTACGACTTAGAATTCCATCTCTATTATTTATCAAATTAAACACGGTATCTATGAATATAGAGGAATTTTCTCTCTCATATAAAATATTTACACACCCTCTATCTTCATAATATTTTGCATTTAACATTTGTTCTCCTCTACTAGCATTATGGCCTAAAGGTATCAACAAACTATTCACATTAAAATTTATTAGCTCATTAAGAGTTCCAGCTCCAGAACGTGAAATACATAGTGTTGCTTTTTTATACAAAAAACCAATCTCATCGGTTATATTAATAACGCCAATGTATCCTCTTTTATTAATTTTTTTATAAGTTTTCCCCATTTGGTGATAAACATTATAATATTTTAATAATTCATCAAGATTATCCCAAATAATATTATTAATTTCTAAAGCCCCAAGAGATCCACCTGTTACTAATATTATAGGTTTTGATAAATCAAAATTAGCTATGAAATTTTTATAGAACTTATTAAATAAGGTATTTTCCTTTATTAAGACCTTTGTTAACTGTTCTTCTTTTTCTTTAGTATTAGCATTATACCATTTCATTAAAGCTGACCTAATAGGATTTCCACTATATATATACCTGTCATTATTTTTAGTAATGTCACTATTAAATCCAAGACATACTTTATTAGAAACTCTTGCATTCAATTTAGTTGCAAGTCCCATAGTTATATCTGATTCATGAGTAATTACAGGAATATGTAATCTATGCGCTGCATAAACCACAGGAACAGAAACAAATCCACCTTTTGAAAAAATGACATTTACTTCATTTTCTTTTAAAATATTTATACTTTGGAAATATGCAATAAAAACATTAAAGATATCTATAAAATTATAAAAAGAAAAGTAACGTCTAAATTTACCACTATTAATTGAAAAATACTTAATATTATTATACTCAACAATAGCTTTTTCTTCGCTATTTTTTCTTCCAATCCAATAACAATCGACCTTATCAGTTCGTTCAATAAGAGTTTCATTTATAGCGATTGCTGGATAAATATGGCCTAAAGTTCCACCACCTGTGTAGCATATTTTCATACTTCTATTTTAACATAGTAGCGACTATAGTGCAATGAATTAGCCATAATACTACAAATTCATGACACTACTTTTTTCAATTTATTTTAAAAAAACTAATTTATAGTTACATTTGTGTAAATAAATGCAAAAAAGACGAAAAATAACCATTATTCTAGCAATAAATTAACTTTTTACTTTTCTTACTCCATTTTTATATGTATAATAAATATCAAAGCCCAAAAAATTTGGAGAAATAAATGGCCAAATCATTATTCCGAGCTATCTTCGGTTCTAAATCAGATCGAGATGTAAAAGCTCTATTGCCAATAGTAAAACAAGTAAACGCCCAAGAACAATGGGCAAAATCTTTGAGTGATGAAGATTTTCCATTGCAGACTGTAGAATTTAAAAAGCAGATTGCAAAAGGAACTAGTCTAGATGAATTAATGCCTAAAGCATTTGCACTAACTAGAGAAGCTTCACTTCGTGTTTTAAATCAGAGACATTATGATGTTCAAATAATGGGTGCTTATGTTCTACATAAAGGTAAGATATTAGAAATGAAAACAGGTGAAGGTAAAACTTTAACTTGTGTTCCTGCAGCTTACTTAAATGCACTTGAAGGGAGAGGTGTTCACGTAATTACTGTTAATGATTATTTGGCAGAACGTGATGCAAAATGGATGTCTCCTATATATGAATTTTTAGGATTATCTGTTGGTGTAGTTATTTCTTCTCTTGATAATGATTCTAGAAAAGCCAACTATTCAAAAGATATTACTTATGGTACAAACAACGAATTCGGTTTTGATTATCTTCGTGATAATATGAAATGGAATTCTGAGGACAAAATTCAACCTAAACATCATTACTGTATTATCGATGAAATTGACTCTATTTTAATTGATGAAGCTCGAACTCCTTTAATTATTTCAGGTCAAGCAGAAGATGATAGTGCTCAAGTTTTGGGAGCTCAAACTATTGCCAGTGATTTAATAGAATGTGAGAAAGATCCAAAGACTAAAGATTATTATGAAATGGATCCTCTAGCTCGTTTTGATAAAGGTGCAGCACCTTTTGATGAACATGGTGATTACAAAGTTGATGAAAAACAAAAAAATATTTCATTCACATCTCAGGGTATGACCCATATTGAGAAACTACTACAAGATAAACATATCATTAGTGATTCTTTATATGAAGGTGCTAACTTTGAATATGTACACTATGTAACTCAAGCTGTTAAAGCTCTTAGAATGTTTGAAATTGATGTCGATTATGTTGTGCAGGATGATCAAATCCAGATTGTTGATGAATTTACAGGACGTATTCTACATGGGAGACGTTACAGTGATGGACTTCACCAAGCAATTGAGGCAAAAGAACATATTAAAGTTCTAGGTCAAAACAAAACTCTAGCTACTATTACTTTCCAAAACTTCTTTAGAATGTATGATAAACTATCTGGTATGACTGGTACCGCAGAAACTGAAAGTTTAGAGTTCATGAAGATTTACAAATTAGATGTTGTAGTTATTCCTACAAACGAACCAATTCAAAGAAAAGATTACCAAGATCAAATTTATTATAATGATAGTTTTAAACTCCAATCAATTTGTGATGAAATTGCAAGGGTCAATAAAACAGGTCAACCTATTCTTGTTGGAACAATTTCAATTGAAATGAGTGAAGTTATTTCAACACTTCTCAGAAAAATGGGTGTTAAGCATGAAGTATTGAATGCTAAGAACCATGCTCGTGAAGCTCTAATTGTTGAAGAAGCTGGTGCTAAAGGTGCTGTAACAATAGCAACTAACATGGCTGGTCGTGGTACTGATATTAAACTTGGCGGTAGTATCGAAAACATGGCTAGAAAAATTGTTGGAACTGAAGCCTCTCCTGAAGAATTAGTTGCAGGTATCGAAAAAGTTAGACCCAAATGGACGATAGCTTATGAAGAAGTAAAATCACTTGGTGGTCTATACATCTTAGGTACTGAACGTCATGAATCACGTCGTATCGATAACCAATTAAGAGGTCGTGCCGGTCGTCAAGGAGATCCTGGTTGTTCCCGTTTCTTTGTATCCTTAGATGATTCTTTGATGAGATTATTTGCAAATGATAATCTTAAAACTATGCTAGGTAAAGTTGGCATGGAAGATGGAGAACCTTTAGAGCATAAAATGTTAACAGGTTCTATTGAAAGAGCTCAAAGAAAAGTTGAAGACAGAAACTTTGAAATAAGAAAACACCTTCTTGAATATGATGATGTATTGAATGAACAGAGAAACTTTATTTATGACAAACGTGATGATATTTTAACTAATGAACACATTTTAAATAAAGTTCTTGAAAACTGTTATGAATTAACAGATAATATTGTGGAAGATGCTTTTGAATCAAAAGATGATACAGAAGTAAAAACAATAATTAGTAAAATGGAAAGCGAAGCTTTTACTTTAATTAAACCTCTTGAAAATAGTTCTAATAAAGAAAAGTGGAGAGAATATTTAAGAAAAACTATTAAAGATGAAGTCATGGCTAAAGTTGAAATTACTACAGAAAAACCTTTTAATGATTTCTTACGTTTCCATTATTTAAGACAAATTGATATAAGATGGCAAGATCATCTATCAATGTTAGAAGAACTTCGTGAAGCAGTTGGTCTTAGAACATTTGCCCAGAAAAATCCACTTGTTGAATATAAACTTGAAGGATTTGATATATTTAATCAGATGTTGATAGACATTGATAAATTTATGGCTCAAATCTTGATTCGTGTTGAAATTAAAGAAAAAGATGAAGCTCAAGAAAGAAGAGTTCCTGTTAAAACTGTTGAAAGACACTCAAGAGCTGCTGCATTTACAGAAAGTGCAAGCAATGCTGCAAGTCAAACTCAAATAAATAGAGGCAATCAAAATAATGCTGCCCCTGTTACAGTAAAAAGGAGCACTCCTAAGGTTGGAAGAAACGACCTTTGTCCTTGTGGTTCTGGAAAAAAATATAAAAACTGTCATGGCAAACATGCTTAGACAAACTTAAATATTTGGAGAATTAGCTGTTGTAATGTTATTATTACAGCAGTCTTTTTTTGTCTTTTAGTAATAACTATTATAATTAATTCATAATTTCGCTTATAGCGTTATTAGAAAAGAAACATGTATTTGTTTCCCCATTTACTATATCCCTATAGCCTCTTGTTTTGAAATTCGCGACTGCAAAAAATCTAGTTATAAGAATTTTCGGGATAAATAAATTTTCTTCTTATAATTTTTTAACAAAACAAATTACAGATATTAAATTCTATTTCTATACAGCTAGTACTATAAATGAAATTAGAAAAAAAGTATTACTCATAGATTATATTAAATATAAAGTTAATATATAAAGTGACACTGAGGTTTAAGTGGCTACAAAATATATTTGAGTACTTAAAGTAAAATCAAATTAATTAATTAAAAAAGACGGTTCTTAACCTTTATTACACCTTGTCGAACTTTATTTGACAATTCAATAATAATAAATAATATTTCAAAATCACTGTACAGTAGCAGGGACTCTGTCAATTTAATAGATAAACTTTTTTTCATAAATCAAGAAAATTAATTCAATATTTTGAACTTAAATAATAAATTCTGATAATGAAACTATTAACTTTTAAAAAATTCAGATTTCATCACTCTTCATACTCTTCTATTTAATATCACTAATCATATGATTAACAAAGAAAGTATCGTTAAAATGAAAAAAGGCGTTAAAATCAACAATACAGCAAGAGGTGAGTTAAATGAAACCGAAGCTTTAATTGAGGGTTGAAAATCCAAACAAATTGGTGCTGCTTGGTTAGAGGTTCTTGAAAGTGAAAAAGGAATTTTTCAATCAGCTCATAGAATAAGTGTTGTAGATAATGATCAGATTGCAATAATAAAAGCTCTCAACAATGTGGTTTTAACTAATCATTTTGCATTTTTTACCGATCAAGCTGTAGAAGATATGGTTTATTGTGGATTAAATAGTCTATCACTGTTTATTAAAACTGATACTACAGATTTCAAATTAAATAAATTTGTATTAAAGAAAAAAATATTTTTCTCCTTTGTCTATCATTGCAAGGGAGATTTTTATTTCCACTGAGAAAGTAAATTTTTTAATGAGGAAATTCCTCTATTGTTAACATAGAAGAGTAAAAGACTGCAAGGCACTAACTAAAGACATGTACTTATTAATTTAATTTGTAGGAACAAAGTAATAAATAGAATATATAAAAATAACTATTTGATTTTTTTTAGCAGTTTTTCACCTATCAATTACAATAAAAAGTTTAATATCTGATTATTTATTATTTACACCTGTTATATAAAATGTTAATATATTTTCAAGGCCTCTAACCACAAGGAAATTTCCGCGTGAGAAGAAAATGAAATTATGCATTAATAACATCTATATTCTTAGATGATAATATACGCGACTTCAATTCTTTATGGACTGAAGCCGTTTTTTTATCTACAAAAAAGGAATTTTTATGTTAAAAATAGCTATCTATGGAAAAGGCGGTATTGGTAAGTCTACAATAACTAGTAACCTTGCCGCTGCATTTGCTTCACAAGGCTTAAATGTAGTTCAAATTGGATGTGATCCAAAAGCAGATTCAACTATTAATTTATTAGGTGGTAAATCTTTCTACCCTGTTATGAATTTTCTAAGAGACAAAGGTGAAGAACCTGAACTTAAAGATATAGTGCAGATTGGATATTCAAATATCAAATGTATCGAAACAGGTGGCCCTACCCCAGGATTAGGATGCGCTGGTCGTGGTATTATTACTACTTTCAATTTATTAGAGGATTTAGAATTATTTGAGACTTACAATCCAGATGTAGTTTTATATGATGTTTTAGGGGATGTAGTTTGCGGAGGCTTTGCTGCTCCAATCAGAGAAGGCTATGCTGAAGATGTATTAATAGTAACATCTGGCGAAAAAATGGCCTTATATGCTGCTAATAATATTAATAGTGCAGTTAAAAACTTCAAGGATAGAGGATACGCAAAAGTCAAAGGAATAATTCTTAATCATAGAAATGTGGTTGATGAATATCTTAAAGTGTCAAAGTTTGCTAAAGAAAATAATTTAGAAATAATAGCTGAAATACCTCGTTGTGATGATATTAATAGATGTGAAGACAAAGGAATGACTGTAATTGAAGACAATAAAGAACTTCCGATCAGTAAGATCTTTATAGATCTTGCTAATAAACTAGTAGAGGATCATCAATAAATGAAACATAATCCTTATTCAATTACTATTGGTGAACTTGCATTATCTGGGCTAAATAATATTTCAAACGAAGTAATTTCAAATAATCATCTAATATATAGTTCCCCTGCAACCCTATCTTATAATGCTCCTGGTGCTCAAGGATTTGGTGTTAAAAGAGCAGGGCTTGTACTACCAGAATCAATTATGCTATTAGTCTCTCCTGGCTGTTGTGGTAGAAATACTACTATATTAGGAGATTCAGGTGGCTACAGTGATAGAATGTTTCACTATAGTATGAGTGAATCAGATCTAGTAACAGGAGCACATTTAAGTGCAATTCCTCAAGCTGTTAAAGAAATAATTGAAGTCTGCCATTCTAAACCAAAAGTTGTACTAATATGTATTACCTGTGTTGATGCCCTTCTAGGAACAGATTTGGAAAGAGTTTGTAGAAAAGTTGAAAAAGAGGTGGAGGGGATTCATGTGGTTCCATCATATATGTATGCCCTACTTAGAGAGGGAAAAAATGCACCAATGGTTGCAATCAGAAATACTCTTTACTCTCTAGTAACAAGAGATTGTGTTGATAATAAACAAGTAAATTTATTAGGTCAGTTTGCCCCTTATGATGACGATTGTGAAATTTATGATCTGTTAAAAAGTATTGGTTTAACAAATATTAAAGAAATTTCAAGATGCAAAGACTTTGAAGATTACAAAACGTTAGGTCGTGCTAATTTTAATCTAATACTTAATGGAGAAGCTAGAATGGCAGCCATAGAAATGGAGAAAAAACTTGGCATTCCATTTGCTGAACTTACTCGTTTATATGAAATAGATAAAATTGAAAAACAATATAAATTATTCGGGGCAGCTCTTGGCGTTACGTTTGATGATAAAAAATATTTATCTGAAGCAACCTCTGTTATAAAAGAATTTACAAATGAATTTAAAGGAACAAAGGTTGCTATAGGCAAAGTATTAAATGCTAACTCCTTTGAACTAGCACTAGCTCTTACTCAATACGGTTGTAAAGTTGAAGCTATTTTCTGTGAACCCTCTAAAAATGATTATTCCTATATTAATAGAATTTCAGAATTAAGTAGCTCTACTAAAGTATATCCTCCCCTATCTCCAAGTATGACAAATTATATTGAAGAGAGTGATGTAGTTGATATAACAATTGGAAGAGATTGTCAGTACTACTATCCCAATACTTTAAACATAAGTTGGGCAGATGAAATTCAACCATTTGGTTACAAGGGTTTAATTCATTTATTAAATCAAATTAGTTTAGAACTTAGGAAAGGGGCTAGAAAATAATGATTGGACTTAGAAAATATTTATCGCCATTTATTCCTGATCAATCAGGTGCCGTGGCTACCTTCTTTGAACTCGGTGGTATTATAGTGATAATTGATGCAGGCGGATGCGTAGGTAATATCTGTGGTTTTGATGAACCTCGATATTATAATAGTAGCAAAAGTGCTATATTTAGTGCTGCATTAAGAGACTTAGATGCCATCTTAGGACGAGATGATTTATTAATAGATAAAATAGGTGATGCCATAAAACATTTTGACTGCAAATTTATTGCTCTTGTTGGCACCCCTATTCCTGCTGTCATTGGAACTGACTATAAAGCCTTAGAGAGAATGTGTGAAAATAGATATAAAGTGCCTACTGTATCAGTCGATACCAATGGTATTGATTTATATGATGAAGGTGTATCAAAGGCTTTATTTAATTTATTTAAAAAATTTAGTAAGGAAGAAATTTTAATAGATAGTTTCATTGGAATACTTGGATCAATTCCTCAAGATTTACCTTCATTAAAATCAAGTGATAATTTAGTAGAATTAATTGAAAATAATGGATTTAAAGCAATTCAATATGATAAAAATTTTGAATCATTTAAAAGTGCAAAATATTGTAAACTTAACATTGTAGTATCCCCCTCAGCTTTAAAAGCCGCTAGATACTTAGAAAAATTATATAATATTCCATATCTTGTAGATTATCCAATAAGCGAAGAAAATAAGAAATCCTTAATAAAATCAATCAGCAAGATTCTAAAGATTGAAAGACCCTTTGTTAATAATTCTCATAACCTTCCCATTAACAAAGACATTATACAAAATATTAATGGTCAAAAAATATTAATAATCTCTCAGCAAGTAATTGCTAACAGTTTAAGAGAAATACTTAAAACTTCTTCTAAATATGAAGTTGTGGATGTAGCTTCTTGGTTTATTTTAGACGATTATTTAAAAGAGCGTACTGATACTAAATTAAAAGAAGAAGATGATTTATCTTCCTTAGTTGATTCACGAAAATATGATGTGGTTATAGGAGATCCTCTTTTAAAAAGAGCCTTACCTAAATACACTTCCCAATTTATAGCACTAAATCATTTTGCAATATCAGGGTCACTCTATCAAATTGAAAATGATAGTGAACTTTTAAAGAGTATTCTTTAATGGAGAACGTACTATTAAAAACAGATTCAACCTATTGCTATAAAATCAAAGTATACGGAATTGTACAAGGAGTGGGATTTAGACCCTTCGTATCACGTATTGCAACCAATAATCACATTGTAGGTTCTGTTTGCAACAAAGGTCCATTTGTAGAAATATTTGCTCAAGGAGCAATAAATGATGTCCAAAACTTCTTATATTTTTTAAAAGAAAAAGCACCAAAACGCTCTGAAATTCTAAAGTTAAAACAAATAGAAGTCGAATTATTAGATACAAATAAATTCAGTATAATTACAAGTGCTAAAGAAAAAGGACAAATATTTGTTTCTCCTGATATTGCTATCTGCCCTACCTGTGAAAAAGAATTATTTGATAAAAATGATAGACGATATCTACATCCATTTATTAACTGTACAGATTGTGGTCCCAGATTAACCATTTTAGACACTATGCCCTATGATAGAGAAAGAACTAGTATGGGAATTTTTCCTATGTGTGAGGACTGCAAAGATGAATACACAAATATAAAATCAAGAAGATATCATGCCCAACCTGTTTGTTGTAATGATTGTGGTCCACATCTTTATACATTACTTGGAAAAAAATGTGAGGATCAAGAGGCTTTAATTGAAACTCGAAGAGTAATTAGAAGTGGTGGAATAGCTTTAATCAAAGGAATTGGAGGATATCATCTCTGTTGTGATGCAACAAACAATGATGCCGTAAATAGATTAAGAGATTTAAAAAGACGTCCTAAAAAACCCTTTGCAATTATGGCTAAAAACTTAGAGGTAGTTAAAAGAGAATGTATAATAGAAAATAATGAAACCGATATATTAGATGGACCTCAAAAGCCAATTATTTTATTAAAAAGAAGAGAACATAGTTTAATTGCTGACTCAGTCGCTCCAAATAATCCAAACATTGGAATTATGTTACCCTATGCTCCGGTGCAAATGCTATTATTTGACTATCCAGATAATCAAATAATGAGTGATTGTTTTGTTATGACTAGTGGAAATCAATCAGGAGCTCCTATTTGCAGAACAGATGAAGATGCAATAGAGCAATTATCAGATATGGTTGATATTATTCTTTCAAATAATAGAGAAATCAGATTAAGAGCTGATGATTCCGTTATGTCTTTTTTTGAAAATAAACCTTATATGATAAGACGTTCAAGAGGATATTCCCCGCTTCCTATAATCACCACTAAAAAAAGACATGGAGCTGTGCTTGCAATTGGAGGAGAGTTAAAAAATTGCTTTACTCTTGCAACAGATGATTTATTCTATATCTCTCCATATATCGGAGATATGGCAGATGTACGCTCTATTAAAGCCTTAGCTATGGCTATTGAAAGGATGGAAGAATTATTAGAAATAAAACCAACAGTAGTCGCTTGCGATTTGCATCCTAAATACAATAGTAGTGCTTTTGCCAAACAATTAGGCCTGAAAGTTATTGAAGTTCAACATCACTATGCCCATATTGTATCATGTATGGCTGAAAATGATATTGATGAAGAC
>JAENWY010000196.1 GCA_016649775.1 Spirochaetaceae bacterium | reverse complement strand
GATAAAAACTTTCTAATTGAATTGTCTTTTATATATTTCTCAAGCAACAATTCAGCTCCAAGTGAAGTGACCTTGATTGGAGAATGAATTTTTGAGGTTATTTTATCAACTTTTTTTGATGATATTTTTTCTATCTTTGCAACTTTACTTTCTTCTTGGAGCTTCAATTCTAACTTAGATCTGCTATTATAAATAATATCTCCATCTTTGGTTAGCTTCTTGCCTATAAGTTTTCTCTTATATCTTGCTTGTCTCTTGTCAGCATCCCAATAGCAATTCTGCTTATATACATAATAATATCCTTGTTTTTCATTCCAAATATCTTTAATAGTCTCTGTAGCCATTTCTAACTCTCCTCGTTATAAACTGTAACGAGTTTTGAAAAGAATAGCAAGTCTAAAAGCTTACTGTACATAAAATAAATATTTTTTTAAAGATTATCGTTACAACCTGCGCAGGAATTTAGGTATCATAACTATACACGTTATCAATCAAACTGGGTGAGCCTTTTTCTTGAATTTATTGTGATTACTATTAAGATTTCTGTACAAATTAATGACTAAAAAACAGCTAACTTTTATTTCTTTATTAGTAAAGAATTAAGCTAGCTATATATTATTTAGATATGTATTTAAAAAGATATCATAATGTGTTTCCATTCCCCCTTTGATACATTAATACGATTATGCGAATATATGGTGTAAAAAATAGCTATAGGGGTGTAAGTCAAATATTATTTTATGAACTTTTACCAAATTAATAATTAATGAAGGATAATTATCTAAAGAATTATTGTTCATAATCTTATATTAAGTCCAAAATCTTGTCCTCATCCCCTTTTCTGCATTCTTAACTTGACGTTTATACAACATAAATTATCTTATACAAGAACCTACTGAGCATTACAATTTAAAGAGTGGCGATTGCCTGATCTCTGTACCTAATCATCTGATCCTTTTTTAAACTTAGCATACTTAACCGGGTCAAAAGGTCAGAATTTTGATTATTGAAATATTGAATTTTTTACGATTATCTTTAATTTGCAAAATTGTTTTTTAATGTAATATATTCTTTATCCCATACTTTAAAAATGCCTAACTCATAAATTGTCATTTCATCTTCAAAAAGACAGTCAACTACATTAAGTTTTATTCTTTCCGTTGTGAATAATTTTTCAAATTTAGAAATAATATCATCTTTAGAATTTTCTTTTGAATCTAAAAGTAACCCATCTAATAATATATATATATCAAGACTATAATTCTCAGAGGCAGCTATTTCTTCCTCTGGCTCTAATGAAAAAAAGATTCTTTTAATATTAGAAAATTCGCTATTGAACTTTGTCAGTTTTTTATCAATACTTGGAATACTTTTTATAATTTCATTAAATTCATTAGGGAAAGCCGGTCTAGTATATTTTTTTGAAAACCAGTCTAGAACCATATCCATTTTTCTGCGTGAAACAATAGGATTATTAGCTTCCAATGGAATATCTACTAAAATGCTTCTATCAATTTTTAGTCTTTTATTAATATCAAACTCAAAAAAGGAATCGTTAAATAATTCTAGGTGCATTTTCCTCGGGTTCTTACCAAATAAATAATTTTTATTAATGGATGGAATCTTTTTAACACAAAAGAACTCAACATAGGGCTCTTTTGCTAAGTCTAAATTTATCAAATCGCAATCTTGCGTATATAGAATCAAAGCATCTGAATCTTTGATGTGCTCATAAAATTGAGTCCCTGTAATAATTTCAGTCTTCAAAAGATCCTCAATAATTACTCCTTGTTTCCAATTATTTTTTTGAATCCTCTCAAGGTTTAATTCCGGCATATATTTAAACCCCTTCTACTAATAATTTAAAATTTTAAGGTTATAATCTAATATTTCATCTTTCGGTAGTTTAGCTTTTGAAAGTTTAACCAATCGATCATTATTTTTTCTAGACTGATTACTCATAGCTACCAAAGTTTTATTTAAATCTTGATATTCTCTTATAATATCTTGATTTGATGAAAATATTTCCAATAATGACATATTATACTTCTCAATATTTTGATGCAAATATGTCCGTGAAATCGGAATATCTTTACCAGGAATAGTGCCTAATAATTTATAAATATTGCTTATTTTATTAGCATTTTCATCATTTGGAATTGTCTTTCTATTCAACCAATCATAAACAGTTACTCTAGAAACTGAAAAAATTTTGGCCCACTCAGTTTTATTGAAACTAAAAAAATCATTTATAAGCTTAAATTGCTCAATAGAATCTTTTATATTAAGGGATAATGAATCAAAAACATTTTCATTTTCGATGGCATTTTCAAAATCAGAAAAATCTGACCTATTAATAATTTTTAAGAAAGGAACATCCTTATCCATATTTTTTCTTACATAAAGCTCATCAATTATTCTCTGAATTGTTGTAATAGAATTTCTCCATAGATTTTTTTCTAGAGAAGGAAAAGAAAAAACATTTCTTCTAACAGATCCATCTTCTGTATACTCAAAAATTGGTATCGTAGCTATTTCCATATTTCTTTCGCCTCCTCTGTAATCAAACTGTTAAAAAACACTTCTTCAATAACAGTATGAAGATCTTCAAAAATAGATTTCAAACGGTTAATTATTTTTATCTTATCTACAGCTTTAAAAAGAATATAATGATCTAAATCAACAAAGGTAACTAAAGGTTTATTATCAAAAACTTCTTGCTCCCCTAAAGGGAATTTCATAATATCTTGTGGATATTTGAGTCCGAAGGGATTCTGATTGATTTTCAGTTGAAAATTGCTCTTCATTTCTAGATTTTTCAAATCTACTCCACGTTGCATTGAGATTGCAAGCAAGGAATTATCAATCCATTTCACTTCTGGTGAGAAAGACATACCATGAAAATTATCTCTTAATAAATCTAACCATGAAAGGTTATCCTTCTCAGGAATTGAATCTATATATCTCAAACCAACTCGAGTTATGGATGAAATATCAACAATTTTATCAAAACTATCAATAATGCTAATAAATTCATTAATAAAATTTTCATAATCAAAATCATGGCAATCAAGAACTTGATAAGTAATCTTCCCATTATCAATAAGAATATTTCGTGAATAATCATTAGATGAAAATACCCATTGTTCAAATGTTGTCTTTACGATATCTCCATGGGGTCCTGTTTGTATGCCTTCACCTTTCAATACATCATATAGAGGATATTTTTTCTTTCTTAATTCATCTTGGACATCTGGTATATACTTAGCAATTTGGACAATTGCTGAAAACTGTATCTGAATTAATACTCCAGTCAGAGGGCCTTTCGATAATATCATTTTCTTTTCACTCATATGTTCCTCCAGTTACACCTTACACCATACTTTACACTTTTTCAAGATAAATATTTTAAAGAATTTAACAACTGTCAGAAATAAATAATATCCTATTTTAAAAAAAAATGTATAAATTACTAGCCCCACCAATTCTCTGACACTATTGTTAGAACAACACAAATAAAAGAAGCGAAATAATGAATCAGTCAAAGAATAACACAGGTTGAGTATGTGGCGGAAATCATTTCATTTTGGAAGAAAGATTAAGACTAAAATTCTTTCTTCTAGAAAATCTTTGAAGCAAATGACTAAATAACTTAATAATTATTCTTATATAATTTAAACTGAAATTAGAATTTATTAATAGTTTACCAATTCTTCGAACTTTCCTTAATTAATTGGGAATTTATTCGAATTTTTTACTCAATTTTTATTTCCAGTTTTTTGGGTCTTCCTCGTTTAAGCTTAGGTTCTACAGGTGCATTTGGATCTATTATTTTATAGGGTCTTCCTTTCTTGTGGGTAGGTTCAGGCTCTGGTTTTGGTAATAACCCTAGTGTTTGTAATGTTTGTTCTGTATGCTTTGTCATTCTAACAAATAGCCATTCACCCTCTTCTGTTGTTCTTGCTTTTTTAGCAGAAGCTAATTCTGACATTATATCTTTATAAGACATCTTTTTTGTAAGCCCTGATTTATCAAATTTGTTGACCAATCTCATTGTTATATTGCTAGCGAAAAAGTTAATTAACTCTTGTCCGATTACTGAATAATTTGAATGAACTTTTGTATCATCTAAATCTAAAGAATGTTTATAATATCTAAAACATTCTTCCTCAGCTTATTCCGTTAACGGAATAAGCTGAGGAGTGTATCTACAAGACACTCAAAGATCGTTTTCATCTAGAGAATTTTTCAGGGAAAACAGAAAATTCTGTAAAGCAAGATTTCTGGGCAACTATACTCGCAACTACCATGTTGATGGTTATGGAAGAAG